>JAGPGR010000330.1 GCA_018055865.1 Paludibacteraceae bacterium
AAGACCGATTCGGTTTTTGAAAGTTGTCGGAAATAAAATCAGGATTACCCATATATCGAGTAATCCTGATTTAATTTTAAAAGGAAATTACTCACAGCAATTTTCCATACAGCACTCTTCGCCGGATGTTTCAAATTCGATTGTAATATGCTCAACCCCTTTTTCGCTCAGCTTGTTTCGGATTTTACTTTTCAGTTGCGATAGTTGCTCCATGCTTTGAGTTGTTTTAAGCACAACATGGATGGTCAGCACGTTGTAACTTCCGTCAACAGTCCATAAATGCAAGTCATGAATATTCTCAATTCCTTCAATTTCTTTGATAAGGGCTTCTATTTCATCTGTTTTTATTTCCTGCGGTGTACCCTGTAATACAATCCGGAAGAGTTCCCGGATGTTTTTGAATACATTGAATAGAATGAATACTGAAATCAATATAGAAAGAATGGGGTCGATGATGTAAAGATGAGTGAAATGCATGATGGTTGAGCCAATCAACACGGCTCCCCATCCCAGTACATCTTCCAGCAGATGCAGCGAGACCACTTTCTCGTTCAGCGTATGGCCTTGGCGAAGTCTGAGTACAGCTATTCCGTTCACAATTATTCCCAGGATAGCCAGTAAAAACATACCACGTGCATCTGCTTGCTGCGGATTGAATAGTCGTGGAATGGCTTCGCTCAATATCAGCACACTGCCGGCAACCAGCACAATGGAATTGACCAAAGCACCTACCAGCGAAAACCGCCTGTAACCGTAGGTGTATTTTTTGTCCCGTTGTTTTCGGGAAAATTTTTGAAAGTACCAGGCCATTCCGAGCGACAAACTGTCACCTAAATCGTGAACTGCATCCGAGAGAATTGCCACGCTATTGGTCAGAATACCCCCGATGATTTCAACAATCGAAAAACCCAGATTCAGAAAGAATGCAATCTTAATATTTTTCACATCGCCATGATGAGTGTGAAGGTGTGAATGACCATGTTTGTGATCGTGTGAATTTGTATGTTCTTCCTGTTTTTCCAATCTGTTTTTTTGAAATTAAATGTATAAATTCAAACTCAATACTATCCGGATGGATATCTGGAGCCGAACTTTCGGCTTCCCGCTTTAATATTTTCCAAAATTACAAAAAAAAATCAATCACAGCACCGTTTTAAATTCTGATTTTTACAAACAACTAATTCCGGATTTCAGTGAAAATTATCTATTTTTGTAAATCAATGATTTACTATAAAATATTTATGGAAAGAAACGACAACATCGAGATAGAACGTAAGTTTCTGGTTGCGGGTGATTTTATGCCTTTTGTCACCAAAAAATACAGCATCAGGCAAGGCTATATCCTCACTTCGGCCGAAAAAACCGTTCGAGTGCGCACCAAAGGCGACAAAGGCTACATTACCATAAAAGGTAAAACCAATTCGAATGGTTTCAGCCGCTTTGAGTGGGAAAAGGAAATTTCGCTCAGCGATGCCGGAGAACTGCTCTTGCTTTGTGAAAAAAATATTATTGAAAAAATTCGTTACGAAGTGGATTTTGAAGGAAAAACATTCGAAATAGATGTGTTTCACGGATTCAACGAAGGATTGGTGTTGGCAGAGCTGGAACTTCAGACCGAAAATGAACCCTACACTGCACCCGAATGGCTCGGCCGGGAAGTAACCGGAAATGTGCGGTATTACAACTCTTACCTGTCGCTGCATCCATTCAGTGAATGGAGAGTCAACCGTTAAAATGGTTGATGAAAGTGATGTGAACTATATCGCAAGTCTCAGTACTACATTTATAAGAGATATTCAGGATTTTTTTGACAAATCTTTATCAAACATAAATGCCTGATTTTCATATCCGAAAATCAGGCATTTCAATATTTCATTTGGTTGAACTAATCCACAATCTTACGGAATAAATTCTTCATATTCACATAGTCACCTATGATTTTTTGTAAATCGGAAACGGCGATGCGATCTTGTGTCATATCGTCGCGGTGGCGGATGGTAACAGTGTTATCTTCCAGTGTCTGATGATCTACTGTGATGCAGAATGGAGTACCGATGGCATCCTGACGGCGGTAACGCTTGCCGATGCTGTCTTTTTCGTCGTAGGCACATTTGAAATCGAATTTCAAATCGTTCATAATTTCGCGCGCTTTCTCGGGCAGTCCGTCTTTTTTTATCAATGGCAGAATGGCGGCCTTGATGGGAGCCAGCACGGGTGGAAGTTTCAGCACCACGCGGCTATCGCCGCCTTCGAGTTCCTCTTCGGTATAAGCTGCTGCCAAAATCGACAGGAAGGTGCGGTCCACTCCGATAGAAGTTTCAATCACATACGGTGTATAGGATTGATTGATTTCCGGATCGAAGTATTTGATGTTTTTTCCGGAAAATTTTTCATGCTGACTTAAATCAAAGTCGGTGCGGGAGTGAATTCCTTCCACTTCCTTGAAACCGAACGGCATTTCAAATTCAATATCCGTGGCGGCATTGGCATAATGAGCCAGTTTGTCGTGGTCGTGGAAGCGGTATTTCTGGTCGCCCAGTCCGAGGGCTTTGTGCCATTTCAGGCGGAATTCTTTCCAGAATTCAAACCACTTCATTTCTTCACCCGGACGAACGAAGAATTGCATTTCCATCTGTTCGAATTCGCGCATGCGGAAAATAAACTGACGGGCAACTATCTCATTTCTAAATGCTTTACCAATTTGAGCTATGCCGAAAGGTATTTTCATGCGACCGGTTTTCTGCACGTTGAGGTAATTCACGAAAATTCCCTGAGCCGTTTCGGGGCGCAGGTAGATTTTCATGGCTCCGTCGGCCGTTGAACCCATTTCGGTGGAAAACATGAGGTTGAACTGACGCACGTCGGTCCAGTTTTTGGTGCCGCTTATGGGGCAAACCACCTCGTAGTCAACAATGATTTGTTTCAACTCATCCAGCTTGCTGTCGTTCAGCGCTTTTACAAAACGAGCATGAATCTCATCGCGCTTAGCCTGATTTTCGAGTACGCGCGCATTGGTCTGACG
>JAGPGR010000331.1 GCA_018055865.1 Paludibacteraceae bacterium
GTTTCCGGCGGCTGCCCGTGCGCTAAACAACGGTGCACCGATATATACTGCATCGGCACCGTGATTAATAGCTGCCAGACCACATTCCAGGTTTTTAGCAGGTGATAGAAGTTCTATGGTTCGCATTCGGAGCGGAATTATTGAATTTTCGTGAGATCGTACGGCGTTTCCTGATATACGAAATAGTTGAGCCAGTTGGTAAACAGCAGATTTGCATGACTGCGCCAGCGAACGAGCGGTTCGTTTTTCGGGTCGTTGTCCCGGTAATAATTTTCAGGCAGATTGATAGGCAATCCTTTTTTTATGTCACGCTTATATTCGGTGTCCAGTGTGTTGGCAGAATATTCGGAATGTCCGGTGATGAAAAATTCACGTCCGTTACGGGCCATGACCATATACACGCCTGATTTTTCGGATTCCGATATCAGGGTCAACTCCGGTACTTTCAGGATATCCCGGCTTCGAACTTCAGTATGACGACTATGAGGCACATAAAACACATCGTCGAACCCACGGAAAATGGGATTTAGTGAATTGTTGGTTTTGTGTTCGAATACTCCGAACATTTTTTCGGGCAGGCGATATTTGGGAACTCCGTAGAAATGATACATTCCCGCCTGAGCCGCCCAGCAAATATACAACGTAGAAGTCACATGGTTGTGCGCCCAGTCAAAAATTCCGGTCAATTCTTTCCAATATTTCACTTCTTCGAATTCGAGCAACTCCACCGGTGCACCGGTAATAATCATACCGTCGTAATTACTTTTTTGGATTTCATCCAAATCCTTATAAAAAGCCATCATGTGTTCGATGGGCGTATTTTTTGAAGTATGACTTTTCAGACGCAGGAAGTCGATCTCAATCTGAAGCGGAGAATTGGAAAGTAACCGCACCAAATCAGTTTCAGTAGTAATTTTGAGCGGCATCAGGTTCAAAACCACAATTTTTAGCGGCCTGATTTCCTGACTTTGTGCCCGATCCGAATCCATCACGAATATATTTTCTTTTCGTAATGTTTCGACTGCCGGCAGCATTTTAGGGATATTTAATGGCATATTGGCAGTTTATAGTTTGAAGTTTATAGTTTGAAGTTTGAAGTTTATAGTTTGAAGTTTGAAGTTTGAAGTTTTTTGTTGAAATCAAATATTTAATTTCTAACTGCTAACTGCTGACTGCAGACTGCAGACTGCTAACCGCTTACCGCTGATTTTTTTAATAATACTTCCGTAAAATGCTCCAGTAGTTATTACTCAGCATGAAATCCGACAAAAATTGATCCACAGCAACCAGCAACTTGGATGATTCTTTATTTACCGCCCAGCAAAATTGTTGATTAAATCCTACAGGAAGTGAAAAATCGATGTTGGCATATTCGCGACTGAGCCGGCGTGCCTGCATCTCATCGCAAATCGTATAATCTATTTTGCCTTCCGAAACGGCTCTCATAAGCCCTTCGGTAGATAATGACTCCAACCCGATAATAAAAATAGTATCAGCTATTTCTCGGGATAAATTTTCCAGTCGCATTTTGAATGGAGAGCCCTGAGGAATGTGTATTTTTTTTTTAGCAAGCCTGTGATGGTCTGTAATCAGCGAATCTGTTCCTGAACTGTCGTTCACTACCCGTTGTATGAGCATCTGCCTGGATGTGAGAATTGGCACTGAAAGGTTCAGTTGATTGTTGAGATCAGCTGTGTTAGGGAGGTTGTTGGCTATTAGGTCGTACTTATTTTTCAATATTCCGGTAATGGCTGAATCCATATTGTTTACCAGATTTATTTCCAGTTCCAGCCCCAGCGAGTCTGCAAAAGCTTTTACAATTTCGTAACTAAATCCTTCAACCGTATTTTCGCCCTGAAAAAAACCTGTTCTGCTTTTTTCAGTCACCACACGCAACCGCCCGGTGGCTCTGATTTTGTCCAAATCCGTCAACCGGGTATGAATTTCGGCGTTTTTTCCGCTGATCAGAATTATTACAATCAAAACGAATAATCCGCTCAGAACTGCAGCAATCTTCAGTTTTGTTTTGTCCATAAACGATCAGTTATAAAAATTCCACGAAAGTCCCATTTTGAACATCGGCGGATTAATCGGATAGTTTGGCATATGATAACCCCAACCTTGCAGAAAATATCTACCCAGGTTATTATATTCGAAGAAAAACCGTGATTTCTTCAGGTGGAAATTGGCATAAACGCTCAGCACCGGATAATTGCCTATTTCGTTGGTTTTCTGATTGTAAAACTGACCCGTAGCAGGCATATACGATGGCGCAAAATAGTTGGTATGATACCTCACACTCACTCCAAACTGTGGATAAAGATCCACAAACCATTTATCATGATAGTAAAAATTGTGGTAAAGTGTGAGCATGGGCAGCGGCAGCACATCCTGATTGGAACTGACCTGATAGATCACATTGTTTTCGAGTGTAAAAACACCATAACTCACATCCTGCTTCAAATCGGCCGACAACACCTGCACATTTCCATCATGCTGAAGAGGCAAAGCATTCTCGTTGAAATAAATCAGATTTGTCAGGTTTTCCACTCCCACGTGAAGCTTTGTTTTCCGTTTTGGCAGCGAAAATGTTCCTTCCACATGTGTTTTATACATTTTGGTGAAATTATTTTCCCACCTGAAATGATTGGAATAATAATTCTGAATAAAAAAAGATGGTTCCTCGTTTCGGATAAATGCTCCGGCAGCAAGCATCACATCTTCTTTTCCAATTTTGAAAGAACCTTCGGCCTTACCTTCGAGCCTGAATTCACCCAGCTTGTATCCAATCAAATAAATATCGCCCAAAATTGAGTACCTTAAATTGGTACCCTGCGATTTGGCCAAAATGCCTCCTACGCGTATATTTGATTTTGTGGTTTTCTGCAAAAGGCTGTCCTTGAAAAACGTAAATTGCTGCACTTCGTTTTCCACATATCCGGTCAATCCAAAACGCATCAACCGGTTAAATTCTTCGGCCAGATTGATGGATACTAAATTGGTAAGTGTACGTAC
>JAGPGR010000332.1 GCA_018055865.1 Paludibacteraceae bacterium
CCGCGTGTCTTGTGCGGGAAAAACCGACATCCCTTTTCCGTAAGTGTGATTTCAGGGAAATCGCTTGTATCTAAAGGCAATACTTCTGCCCCCAATTCATGCTCTATCCATTTCACATTTTCCTCATTTTCAGCCTCATTGTATGTGCATGTACTATAAATAAGCATTCCACCGGTTTTCAGTGTATCCCATACATCGTTCAAAATATTTTTCTGACGAGCGGCACACATAGCCACATTTTGCTCATTCCATTCACCAATGGCTCCGGCATCTTTTCGAAACATGCCTTCGCCCGAACAGGGAGCATCTACTACCAATACATCAAAAAATGAAGGTAATTTCCGGAAATCTTCGGGTGAATTATTGCTCACCAGAAAATTATCATTTCCCCATTTTATCATGTTCTCAGCTAAAATATACGCCCGACTTCGGATAATTTCGTTGCTGACCAAAAATCCGTTTTTATCCAGAAATTGAGAAATTAATGTGGATTTTCCGCCCGGAGCGGCACTCAAATCAAGCACAACGCTGACGGGTGAAGCATATTGTTCCAGCGCCTGCTGCAAAAACATGGACGAAGCTTCCTGCACATAGTACACTCCGGCATGTAATAATGGATCGGCTGTAAACAAAGGTCTTTCCTTCAAATAATACCCGGAATGACACCAGGGGACTTTTTCATCGGAAGGAATAAGCCGAAATTTGTCGTTCACGCGCACACTTACAGGCGAAGGTTCGTCCAGTGCATTTGCAAAAGACAGAAATTCGTCTTTCAGCAGTTTTTTAATGTTTGCCGTGAATGGTGCGGGTAAGTTCATAATTGAATGCAAATATAATTATTTTCCCTTTGGAAAAAGCATCAGGAATGAATATAATTTGCTTTCCGGCTTTCAAAATTCAACAAAATAAGCTAATATTGCATTTAAATTCTAACTTAAAAATTAAAATCAACAATACTATGAGAACCCGAACTATTTTTCTGATTTTCTCAGCCGGAGTATTAGCTTTATCTTCCTGCCGGAAAGAAAACATAACGGATTA
This sequence comes from Paludibacteraceae bacterium, assembly GCA_018055865.1. Lineage (GTDB taxonomy): Bacteria > Bacteroidota > Bacteroidia > Bacteroidales > Paludibacteraceae > UPXZ01. The sequence continues at coordinate 1,042 of JAGPGR010000332.1, forward strand.
TACTTCTTTTGTCGATCCGTTTATCGGAACGGGCGGACACGGACACACTTTTCCGGGTGCTACTTATCCCTACGGAATGGTACAGCTTAGTCCAGACACGCGTATTTTTGAGTGGGACGCCTGCTCAGGTTATCATTCCACAGATAGTACAGTCAATGGTTTTTCACATACACATTTGAGCGGAACGGGCATCGGCGATTACACCGACATACTTGTAATGCCAGTTTTAGGTGAGCCCGACATACGTAAAGCCGGACCTCAAAGTCAGCAAACTTCCTTTGCATCTCCTTTCAGAAAAGAAACAGAAAAAGCAATTCCGGGATACTATTCAGTAGAACTGGACCGCTACAAAGTGAAAGCCGAACTGACTGCTTCGCAACGCGCCGGATTTCACAGATATACATTCCCTGTCAGTGATAAATCAGGGTTACTCATTGATCTGGATTACACGAATCAGAATCATCCGACCGACAGCGTCATTTTTGAGATTGTAAGCGACACGGAAATTCGCGGTCTGAAAAAAAGCAGAGGTTGGGCACGGCAACAATATGTGTATTTTTATGCCGTAACTTCCAAACCTTTCACTTCTGCCACATTTTATAAAAATGATTCTATTGTGCCTGATATGAGGCAATTGAACGGAAAAAGCGGAAAAATTTTCCTGGCATTTAGCACGAAAGACAAAGAAGAAGTGATGCTGAAAGTAGGACTCTCGGCAGTGGATATGGAGGGTGCAAAGAAAAACCTGGATCAGGAAATTCCTGCCTGGGATTTTGAAAGTGTGAGAATAAATACACGAAAAGTTTGGAATGATTTTCTGGCAAAGGTAGATGTGAAATCGAAGAATGAAACGGATAAAAGGATTTTTTATACAGCCCTTTATCACACAGCCATAGCACCGAATGTGTTTTCGGATGCGGACGGACGATATCGTGGAATGGATAAACAAATTCACCAGTCGGGTGAGAATGTGTACACCGTATTCTCTACGTGGGATACCATGAGGGCATTACATCCGCTGCTCACCATCATCAATCCTGAACTGAACCAGAATTTCATTCGCACGTTGCTATCCAAATACAAAGAAGGAGGTATTCTGCCCATGTGGGAACTTGCTGCTAATTACACGGCAACTATGATTGGCTACAATTCGGTGCCAATAATTGTAGATGCTTTCATGAAGGGTAATCGGAATTTTGATCTTGATTTGGCTTATGAAGCCGTTTTGAAATCGTCAAATTATGATACAACCGGCATTAAAGACACCCCTCTTTATATAAATGCGTTGCAACCGGTTTCAAAGAAATATAAAAATGAAACCGGTTACATCCCATTCGACAAAGAAATAGAAAGCGTGGCAAAAGGACTGGAATATGCATACGACGACTGGTGTGTGCTACAAATGGCCAAGGACCGGAAAGACACTGCCAACATATCCAAATACGAAAAATTGGCAACGAATTATAAGAATTATTTTGATGCAGGCACCGGATTTATGCGTGGCAAAGATTCGAACGGAAACTGGCGTACACCATTCAACCCCCGTAGTTCAGTTCACAGGGATGATGACTACTGCGAAGGAACAGCCTGGCAATGGCTTTGGTTTGTGCCGCATCAGGTGGATAGTTTGGTACAATTATTGGGTGGGAAAGAGAAATTCGTTGAGAAACTGGACGGATTATTTGCTGCCGATTCAAAGATTGAAGGCGAGCAAACGTCTGTTGATATTTCGGGGCTGATAGGACAATATGCACACGGAAACGAACCGAGCCATCACATCATTCATTTCTACAATTATTTGGATCAGCCACACAAAACACAGGCTTTGATTGATTCAGTGCTCTACTCGCAGTATTCCGACCAACCCGACGGACTTTCGGGCAACGAAGACTGCGGGCAAATGTCGGCCTGGTATGTGCTAAATTCGATGGGATTCTATCAGGTTTGCCCCGGAAATCCGACCTATTCTAT
>JAGPGR010000333.1 GCA_018055865.1 Paludibacteraceae bacterium
ACTTTAGACTTCGTAGTGTTCAGCTGGGATACACTGTTCCAATAAAATCGATAAACAAATTGGCTATAAGTTCGCTTCGTTTTTTTGTAAGCGGTCAAAATCTAGCAACCTGGAAACATAATTCCGGATTCACACCTGAAGCAGGTGGTTCTGCTATTTCTTTCGGAATTGATGATGGTGGATATCCTGTTCCAGCTATTACTACCATAGGATTTAATGTAACCTTTTAAATGAACATAAAACTTATATTCATCATGAAAAAGAATAAATTATTTTTATTATTTATACTGCCGGTTATTTTGATAACAATGGCAAGTTGCAGTGAATTTCTGGATCGCAAGCCACTCGGTACAGCTACCGAAGGTGATTTAACCGTCGGCGGCGTAGAAGGAAAAGTATTCGGTTTGTACGGCGATTTCCGGCAGGAAGGTGTCAGTGGGCTCCCGATGGTGTTTATGCACGTTATGCGCAGTGACGATGCAATTAAAGGAAGTACGCCAACTGATGGTTCAACTTACGAACAAATGGCAGATTTTTTCAAATATGATAAATCCGACGGATGGTTAAATCTTGATTACTGGAATAGTCATTATAAATTGATTTATGCATGTAACGACATCCTGCATGCCATCGATTCATTGAAACTTACATCTGAAGGTGACATGATCAACAAAGCCGAAGCCAGGTTTTTCAGAGCATACGCCTATTTTGATATGGTGAGAACTTATGGAGAAGTGCCTAAAATTGACTTCAAAATTTACAACATCGGCGATGCGAATATCGAAAAATCAACTACTGCAATCCTCTATTCGTTGATAGATCAAGATCTGGAATTTGCCACTACGTATCTTCCTTCCACATGGATAAGCACATACGCCGGACGCGCTACCAGCGGAGCAGCTAATACATTGTGGGCAAAAACCAAACTTTACCGAAAAGACTGGGCGGGTGCCTTAGCCAAATGCAATCTGGTGATTAACTCAGGAGACTATTCACTGCTTGATTCTTACGATAAATTCTTTACTGAAAAGGGTGAAAACTCAAGCGAATCAATTCTGGAAGTACAAATGTATGTTAATTCGAATGGAAGTGTGAATTATAATAATAATCACAACGGCGCTCAGGGTATTCGCGGAAGTGGTGACTGGGATTTGGGCTGGGGATGGAATGTGCCAAGCCAGGCTTTGGTTGACTCCTACGAAGAAGGTGATCCACGCAAAACTGCAACAATACTTTTCTCTGGCAGTTCTGACGGTTATGGACTGACTGTACCAGCCACACTTTCTACTATTCAGCCATACTGGAACCGGAAAGTATATTCAGATCCTGCACGCAGGAGTGCAAGTGGTATTAAATATGCAAACTGGCTTAATATCAGGATGCTTCGCTATGCTGATGTATTGCTGATGGCAGCAGAAGCAGCAAATGAAACCAACGACCCAACAACAGCAAAGAAATACCTGGAAATGGTACGGGCAAGGGCAAGAGGCGCAGCCAACGTACTTCCTCTCGTTACCACAACAAATCAGGCTGAATTGCGCACTGCAATTAAAAAAGAAAGAAGGGCTGAGTTTGCCATGGAATACGAGCGATTTTTCGATCTGGTTCGATGGGGAGATGCACTTAATGTATTAGGTGCTGCAGGATATACAGCAAAATGTCAGTATTATCCCATTCCACAAGCTATCATTGACAAAGCACAGGGTAAACTGACTCAAAATCCAAATTGGTAATACTAATAACTAAGAAAAATTACAGATATGAGAAAAATATTTAAAATAATCACATTGTTGATTGCCGTAGCTTTTATCAATGGATGTCAGAATATGAATCGTCCGGAATTGGGTGATTATTTGAAAGATGCCAATCCGGCAGGTGGACCTTTGAAATTCTACGCAGCTTTCGACGGGACATCCTCCGATGTGTTGAAAAACGCAGTTGACAGTATCAGGGCTAATTTTGCATCATCTAATACAGCTACATCCGTAGAAGGAATTTCCAGAAAAGCTGTTCAGGGTGGTGTGGCTAAATTCGTATCCTATGCAAAACCGAATGATTTCGGCAAGACTGCCAGTAGTTTTACTATTTCATTCTGGCAAAAACACGATGGTCAAACCAAGAATAACGCACTTGGCAACGGCCCTGAATACCCAATGAGCTTTGTGTCACCATCAGATTACCACTGGGCGAGCAGTAATATGTTTATCCTTTTTGAAGGAAATAATACTGCGTGTGCAGTAAAAGTTGTATTGGTTACAGGTTTGGGTGATAACGGCACATCCAGTAAAGCCGATACCTGGCTTACCTGGGAAGGAGCCGGAAGTATTCCCGGACTGCTCGACAATAAATGGCATCACTGCGTTTTTGTGTACGATGAATCAACCTCCGGACTCACATTTTACATTGACGGAGTTTCAAAAGGCACCAAAACATGGGCAGGACATGGACCTCTGGGACTCGTAAACGAAAAAATCAATGCGATGAGAATCGGATGCGGTCCTCAGGGCAATGCTGATGACAAATCCGATAACTGGCTTGCAGGTACCTGGAAAGGAAGCCTCGATCAGTTCAGAATGTACGCTACGGCTTTGACCGCCGCTGAAGTGACAGCGTTGTACACAGGTAAAAAATAAATTTGTAAGAGGAAAGGGTTGTGGAATGCAACCCTTTCTTGTTTTCAAAAGGTGGATATTTGAAGTGAAAAAAATGTTCGTTACTTTCGAAAAGTTATTGAGTAACTATGAAGAATTATCTAAAAATATTGATATTCGGATTATTAGCATTCTATTCCTGCCGAGATAACGATCCGAAGCCAATCGATAAACCACCTTTACTTGCTATCGGTAAAGTTAAATTAAACGGCAAATTGTGGACTGATAATACCATAATGAAAGATGTGAGCATTACGCAGAAACCAACCGTGGAAATCACATTCAGTGAAGCTGTTGACATAGCTAAAATAAATAAATCAATGATTGCTTTCACCGGCGATCTGGGTAAGAA
>JAGPGR010000334.1 GCA_018055865.1 Paludibacteraceae bacterium
AATTGTACCTCCGACCTGCAATCTCACCAACGGCGACTGGTCGTCGACCGAAGATATACGTGTTTTGGCGCGGATTTATCCCACGTTGGTTGAGAATAGCCTGACGATTGAGAATGTTCAGAACAAGCTGATACGGATCATCAACCTTACCGGAAAAGTGATGATGCAGCAGACATGCAACGAAGAGACGATGACACTGGAATTAAGTCACTTACAGCCAGGTGTTTACATACTCACTGCAGGAAATGAGAAATTCAGGTTTATCAAAAAGTAAATATAATGGTTTAATTTCCGGTTATTTATAGAAAAAATCCATTGCCTCACCGGTAATGGATTTTTTCTTTTTTTTGAAAAAGCTGCACCAAAAACACTTAAACTCTTCGTTTCATCACCATCATTTCACACTTTTTACAATCAAAATCGAGTTGGAACTGCTGATCTTTGTAAGTGATGTAGAGCGGCTCTTTGAAAGTAGCTTTGTAGCCTTCTTTCGGGCACCAGCCCAGGGAGTATTTGATGCAATGCTTGCAAAACATCAGCGGCACATCGAGGTCGGCTTTCACTTCAAAACCGGGCATCACCTTCTCCACTCCGAATTGTTTATAAAATTCGCCGGCTTGCTTATTGGTCACATTGCCGAGGTAAGTCAATTTCTTTTCCGGAAAAACAATGTCCTTTGCAGCCGGTTTTCTGGTGCGGGTTACGTAGGCTTTCTCCCGGGTTTCTTCCAGTAAATCAACAACCTGACGGCGCCATTCATTCAAATGCGAAGCCTGTAAAAACCAGGCAGATGACGTACTGATTTCAACCTGATCGGCTTCGTAAATGGTAGTTCCGAGTTTCGAAAGTTGGCTCTCTATGGTTTGATTGGCTCTTTCAGCATTTTTAGCAGGTTCCTTTACAGCCGGGAAATCCACTTTCACCTCAATGCCTTCTTCATCGGTCAGCCGGATGGAGAAGCCGGTCGGAGTTTCAGAAAAGAGCATTTTCACTCCGATTTTTCGTTCCGATGTTTTTCCGGCCAGCATTTTATCAAATTCATGATCCTGATTTCGGTAAACTACTGAATTTCTTTCAATTACAGGCATTTCAGCAGGGAATATTTTCTTCCCTTCCACCCTGTTGACCCGAAAACCGCTCAGTGTTCCATTTTTGGCGAAAAAACTCAAGCCATCCCCGTTGTGAATTTCCTTTTCACTTTTAATTTCGATAAACTGTCCGGAAATATAGGTAATCTGGCCTATCTCCTCCCCGATTGATTTGGGCGTTTCGGGCTGACTGATATTCGGCTGACGACCGTTCAGAAAATAATCGGTTGCACCACGGCGAAAACTTTTGTCGGGATTGGGTTCAAAAAAGAATGTAGTTTTACCTGCTGAAGCTTTTTTTACATCCATTCTTCGTTCCAAAATCGTATCTAGTTTCTGACGATAATAAGCTGTGATATTTTTCACATAATCAGCCTCTTTCAGTCGTCCTTCTATTTTGAAAGAAGTTACGCCGGCATCAATGAGTTCTTCGAGATGATCCGAAAGATCGAGGTCTTTGAGCGAAAGCAAATGCTTGTTTTTGACCAGCACTTCGCCATTGGCATCGGTGAGTTGATACGGCAGGCGGCAGTATTGTGCGCATTCGCCGCGGTTGGCACTTCGTCCGGTCATGGCCTCGCTGATGTAGCACTGACCGCTGTAACTCACGCACAATGAGCCGTGAACAAAACATTCGAGTTCAACATCGGTCTGCTTTTTAATGTTGCGTATCTGGTTCAGGGTGAGTTCACGAGCCAGCACAACGCGCGAAAAACCCACATCCTGCAGAAATTTCACTTTTTCCACGGTCCGGTTGTCGGTCTGTGTACTGGCGTGAAGATCTATGGGTGGCAAATCGAGTTGTAGAATACCCATATCCTGAACAATCAGCGCATCGGCACCGGCTTCATAAAGTTGTCCGATTAGTTTCTGTACTTCCGGAAGTTGCTCGTCTGTCAAAACGGTATTCAAAGCCACCAGTACCTTTGAGCGATATCGATGCGCATAACGAACCAACGCTGCAATATCTTCGATGGAGTTTCCGGCGGCTGCCCGTGCGCTAAACAACGGTGCACCGATATATACTGCATCGGCACCGTGATTAATAGCTGCCAGACCACATTCCAGGTTTTTGGCGGGTGATAGGAGTTCTATTTTTTTTATTTCTTCGATAATGTTAGTGATTAGTTATTAGTGAACTGTGATTCGTGATTCGCAGCTTCTTTGAACATTGTTTTGGATAGTATGTAGTCAAATCGTCCATAGGAAACAACCGTATCATTTTTTTCTTCCCTGAAGCCAAAACCGCCTGAAATAATCAAAGAATCACCCACAAACCTTATATTTTTAAAATAGATTTGTCCTATTCCGGTTGGATGTTCTGAAAAATGAGAAATGGAATAAGGATCCAATTCCACAACTGCTCCGGCATTTATAGCTCCATCCAATTGTATTTTCTTATTTTTGAATCTCTCAAAATCTTCTAAATTCTGAATGCCCCAACCCTTTATCGAGAAAAGCATTGAAGATGAATTAGATACAAATGCTAAAATCAAGCTGTCTTTCGTCGGAAAATTTGAAACATATAAGTCATTTCTCCATGAGCCGAATAAACCTTTTTGAAGTTCAGATTTCCATACTTTACCGTTAATCAATGCTGCGGCTGTTCGTTCACCTGTCTCGGTGTATTTGATAAGTCGGGGATCAATAGGGTCTTGCTGAATAGTATCGCATGAAAAAAACGCGACGACAATTCCCAGCAAAATTGCACTTTTAAAATTTAATTTTTTCATAAATAATATTGAATTTAACGCCAATCATTAAATTGATATTCCGAATGTCTTTCACCGGAATAATATTGCCTATGTTATCTATTTTGTAGTAATCCAAAATAGGATAAACTCCATAGTTAAACCGAGTAAACAAATTGCATTCGTCCGATACTCTGTAGTTTGCACCAATAGT
>JAGPGR010000335.1 GCA_018055865.1 Paludibacteraceae bacterium
GTGTTAATACCATGCCCCAGGGCATTGTTGCAGGTAATTATCGTATTTTCATCGGGTATTGCGCCTATATCCTCGGTTATGGTCTCTTTGCTGTCCACTATTGGTCTGATTTGCAGCAGGTAAAATTTATGATTCGGATTGGGTGAATAATCCAGACATACTGCAAATTCAATTTCGATTGGGCGTCCCATTTCTGCCTGCGAAATGCGCAAAATTTCTTGCAGGATTTTGGCCAATGGGAATACGTTGTGTTGCAGGATATTGGCAAATGTGATTACTTTTCTCCCTTTTTCATAAATATTATCATAAATACGCTGATCCTGAGGATTGAATGTCGATGCAAGATGTTTGAGCGTGCCATCGGATTCGGCATCCTGTACACGGACTTTTATCAGGTTAAAACTATCGTTCACCTCAGGCACAAAGTGCATTTGAATGGTATCCAGCGCATAAAAATAGGTTTGAGTCTCTCGCAAGGCCAGATCCAGCGTACTTGTTTGCAGCACATTGTTGGGGTGATAAGGCGAAAATCGGAGGGTCATTCCGCCATCTACAATGTATTTACCCAGTCCCATGGCCACATTTACGATACCTTCTTCCGCTTTTTCGGCTCCGAGTGGATAAAAATTCAGCGAGCGTGTCACTCCCGAAAATGAGGGATAAAAACGGGTGCCAAAATAATTACCACAGGTTTCCTGAAGCACAATTGCCATTTTTTCCTCGTCTATCACATTTTTGGTAGCTCTCATATACGATTTGCTTGCCTGATAAAACACCGATGCATATACGGCCTTCACGGCTTCGGTTATCATCATCAGCATGTTGGTTTTGCTCGCTTTGTCGTGTGGTACCATGTAGGTAGAATAAATTCCTGCAAACGGCTGATAGTGAGAGTCTTCCAATAAACTCGAAGAGCGGACTGCAACAGGTGATGAAATGGCTCCCAGAAATGCATAGAGGTCGGCCACCACTTTCTGAGGCAAGCGGGCTTTGAGGAAGTGCTGCAAAATCACTTCATCTTCCACGTCCGACAGGGCAATAGGATACAGATTGTTTTTCTCCATGAATTCGGTGAAAATATCTGTGCAGAGAACTACCGTACGCGGTATCATAATCTCTGTATCTTTGAAATTGTCCAGGATATCGTTGGTCTTAATCATGGAATCTATAAAAGCCAGACCTCGCCCTTTTCCGCCGAGTGAACCTTCGCCAATGCGGGCAAAATTGGAATACTGATCAAACCGGTTACGCTGGAAAATGGCTACAACACCCCGGTTTTTTATTTTTCGATACGTTACGATGGCATCAAAAATAATCTGTCGGACTTTCGTCAAATCGGTATTCTCCTGATTATCAACTTTAATATTTTCCAGAAATTCAGCCAGCGGAAACATAGCCCTTGAGTACAACCAGCGTGAAATATTGTTTCGCGAAATGTGATAAAACAGCGAATCGTCGCTCACCGTAAATATATTTTCCTGTAAACCCCTCAGGTTTTCTACTTTGGCTTCTTCTTGTCCCGTTACAGGATTTACGAAAATAAAATCGCCAAACCCGAATATATTGGTAATGATGTCACGAAGTTCCAGCATCGGGGTTTTGGATAATTTGTGGACAAATGCAGCATTTACCTCATCGGCATACGGATGATTGCTGACGTCAGTTGACTGCACTATAAGTGGAATATAAGTATCCTGCTTCCTTATTTCGCGACAAAGTTCAATGCCGGCCAGCTGGTTTTTTATGCCGTTTCTCATGTAGCTTACGTCGGTAATTACTCCAAGCATTTTCTTTTTGTATTTGGAGTAAATGCTTATGGCTTCTTCGTAACTTCTCGCCATCAGAATTTTCGGACGACCACGCATCCTAAGCATCTGCTCGTGCTCATTGAGCGCTTCGGTCATAAACGAACGCGACTGAATAAACACATATTTGTACAAGTGAGGCAACAGCGAGGAGTAGAAACGGATGGAATCTTCAACCAACAGAATTACCTGTACGCCTACCGAATTCACATCTTCTTCCACATTCATACGGTCTTCTATCAGTTTTACTATAGCCAGCAGTAAATCCGAGTTTCCCAGCCAGCTGAAAACGTAATCAATTGCACTTAAATCCTCATTCCCGATACGTTCCGAAACCATTTTGGAGAATGGCGTAAGCACCACTATGGGAATATCGTTGTGAACTTCTTTCACTTTTTTTGCCCATTCGAAAGGATTTATGCTATCGCCGCTGGGCATGGAAATAATCAATTCATAGGTACGACTTTTCAGCGCAGCGTTTGCTTCTTCCTCACTCCCTACAAGCGTAAAGCGGGGCGGATAACGTAAGTTGAGCGATACGTACTCATTGAAAATCTGTTCATCCACACGTCCGTCCTCTTCCAGGGCAAATGCATCATATTTACTGGCAAATAGCAGAATATTGTAAATGCGATGCCGCATCAGACTTGCAAAAGATGTATCTTTGAAGTAGAGTTTTTTAATGCTGTTGGAATTCATATTTAAAGTTGAAAATTAGTGAAAATGAGAAAAATAAAGCGAAGCAAACAATTAATAATAGTACCAAATATTTTCTCTTTCTATCTGAAATTATATTGTAATACATTAAGATTCAGATTCATATTGTAACTTTGTATTTGTTGAAAAATATTTTATCAAAAATACTCGAAAATATTTGATTATCACAAATAAAACATTTAAACTTGCAGTGTAATCTAAATGTAAGCAACAGAAAAGTCTGCTTTGTTAATTTTGTGTCAAAAGATTGAAATTATTTCAAAATATACAGTTTTAGCTGTCATTATGTTATAAATCTCTGCTTTTTGTACATTTGAAACTGAAAGCATTCTTCTGTAAAAATTACAAAACTGAACATTTTCAATTAACAACTCATATAACTAAAAAAAATTTTACAATCATGATTTTGGAAAAATTAATGCAGCAACTCGAAGCTAAGCATCCGGGTGAGCAAGAATACCTG
>JAGPGR010000336.1 GCA_018055865.1 Paludibacteraceae bacterium
CTTGAAAGCTTACGACGGACGCTTCAAGGATATTTTTCAGGAAGTATATGAAAATGAATTCAGGGAAAAATTTGAAGAAGCAGGCCTGACGTATGAGCACCGCCTGATTGACGACATGGTGGCATCGGCTATGAAATGGAGTGGCGGATTCGTATGGGCTTGTAAGAATTACGATGGCGATGTACAATCGGATACAGTAGCACAGGGATTTGGATCGCTCGGGCTGATGTCGTCGGTTCTGGTTACTCCCGATGGCAAAACGGTGGAAGCTGAAGCAGCTCATGGCACCGTGACCCGTCATTACCGCCAGCATCAGCAAGGGAAAGAAACCAGCACCAATCCTATTGCTTCGATTTATGCCTGGACACAGGGTTTGATGCACCGTGGTAAATTAGACGGCAACCAACCACTGATTGATTTCTGTGAGAAACTGGAACAGGTATGTGTGGAAACCGTAGAAGCTGGTCAAATGACCAAAGATTTGGCAATACTTGTTCACGGAGATAAAATTACCAGGGAAAATTACCTGAGCACACAGGATTTTTTAGCTGCTCTGAAAAGTAATCTGGATAAGAAACTGAATTGAGTTTTCAGTTGAAATCATGAAATAAAAAATGGCTGCCAGAGTTCTGACAGCCATCTTTTATTATGAGTATAAGGAAATTAGTTTAATTAGTAGCTTCATTCTGAGCATCCTGAATCATTTTTTCACTTGCATACATGTACACTTCTACGCGACGGTTTTGAGCACGTCCCTCAGCAGTTTCGTTACTTGCTACTGGCATTGAATAGTCTCTGCCTTCCACTACTTTCATTTGTGTGCGGGTAGCACCCTGAGCAACCAGATAATCGGCTACTTTTGATGCGCGTCCCAGTGATACTTTTTGATTGGCAGCTAATGTACCCACATTATCGGTGTGACCATATACTGCAATGTCCATGGTAGGATTTTCAACCAGCACTGTGGCAAATTTAGCAAGAGCAGTTTTGGCATCCGATTTCAATGCAGTTTTGTTGAAGTCAAACAAAATTCCTGAATCAAATGTCACTTTTACAGCTTTCAGACCATTTACATCTTCGATAGTTTCTACTTTTGCATTTTCTACTGCAGCAGCTTCAGCAGCAGCTTTATCCATTTTCTTACCGATAATAGCTCCGGCTGTAGCACCTACTACTCCACCTATGGCAGCTCCAACAGCAGCACTTTTACCATCTTTACCAATTAAACCTCCAATACCAGCACCTACTGCAGCTCCGGCACCTGTACCGATGATTGCGCCTTTTGCGGTGTTGTTTAATGCATCACAACCTGTGAATACAAGACTTGCACTAAGCAAGATTACTAAAAATAAATTAAGTTTTTTCATTTTTCTAAAAAATTAACGTGTTATAAAATTTTGTTTTCAATTATCTTCTGATTTAAATGTAACCCCGGAGGGGCTCGAACCCTCGACCCATTGATTAAGAGTCAATTGCTCTACCAGCTGAGCTACGGAGTCATATTTACTTTGAAGAAGAAGAATAAAACAATATTTCAATCGTTGTTCAAAGAAATTCGTAGAAACCGGATAGAGATCGATTTACGGTTGATAATACAAAAACCGTGCAACAAATCTAAAATCTTAACATTTAAACAAATTATCTTTGGAAAAACACAACAACACCTTATTGTGAAAGCGAATGCAAAGTTAATAAAAAAAATGATTAAGATCGATTTTTTTGTTAAAAATTTGTTTCGTTAAAGTAATCAGCTACTTTCAGAGCCGAGTTTTCGCCGTCGATGGCCGATGAGGTGATGCCGCCGGAATAGCCGGAGCCTTCACCAGCCGGAAAAAGGCCTTTAATGCGTACGTGTTGCAAGGTTTCAGAGTCACGTGGTACCCGCAAAGGTGATGAAGATCGTGATTCGACGCCCAAAATAACCGCTTCGTTGGTCAGGTAGCCTTTCATTTTACGGTCAAATTTGACAAAAGCTTCTTTGAGCCGTTTGCTAATGATATCCGGAAGCCAAAAATGAAGAGGCGAGGAAATAATTCCGGGAAGATACGAACATTCGGGCAAATCTGCTGACAACCTGCCTTTTACAAAATCGGTAAGTCGCTGAGCGGGAGCTGCAAATCCTTTTCCTCCATTGTTACGATAAGCCAGCGTCTCCATGTACTGCTGAAATTTGAGACCTGCCAGTACGCCGTATTGCTGAAAGTCATCAGGAACGTCTTCAGGTCGAATTTCGACTACGATACCTGAATTGGCGTATGGAGAATTTCGTTTTGAAGCAGACATGCCATTCACCACAATACTTTCAGGCGAAGTTCCGGCAGGTACAATGTGCCCTCCGGGGCACATGCAAAAAGAGTAAACCCCTCGCCCATCCACCTGCTCCACCAACGAATAAGTAGCTGCAGGGAGGTATTTATTTCGTATTCTGGTATGATACTGGATATTGTCAATCAGTTCCTGTGAATGCTCCACCCTCACTCCCATGGCGAATCCTTTGCTCTCCAACTCTACACCCTGACTGTGCAACATTTCAAAGACATCGTGTGCCGAATGACCGGCTGCCAGTATCAACGCATTGGCATTGAAAACGGTTCCATCAGCCGTTTTACATCCTCTAATCCGTTCATTCTCAATCAGTAATTCTGCTACTTTCTGTCCGAAATGAACTTCACCTCCATGAGTGAGAATAGTCTTACGCATATTTTCCACTATCAGGGGCAAATTGTCGGAGCCGATATGAGGATGAGCTTCGTACAGAATACTTTCATCGGCACCATGATAGTAGAAAGTGTCTAAAATCTGCTGTACATTTCCCTTCTTTTTGGAGCGGGTATAGAGTTTTCCGTCTGAAAATGTGCCGGCACCACCTTCTCCAAAACAATAATTGGATTCGGGGTTAAGTTCTTTGTTTCTATTAATCTGAGCAATATCCAGTTTACGGCTGCGTGCTTCTTTCCCACGGTCGTTGAGAATAGGTTTCAACC
>JAGPGR010000337.1 GCA_018055865.1 Paludibacteraceae bacterium
CAACAGAGATGCTTCGTATTACATCAACCTGACGAATATTCATAAAAAGTGGGAGAATAAACTGCCCCTATTCAGTAACGATGAGCCGGATAAAGTCCGTAAGAACATGGACAGTGCAGAGGCAAAAATTCTTGCAAAGTATATTCGGAGACTTGCACGAACCGGTTTTTCTGTCGCGGAAATCGTTAGTCACGCAACTTACTTTGCCAACCTTCTGAATACCAAAGCGGCAACAAATAAACTTCGGTTTATTCGGTTGAAAATACTTTTCGAAAGACTGTTTAATTCAAAATGAAAACTCAACTTATTTTGTCATAGCAGGTTAAATCACTACTTCTTTGAACCTTTCGGGAATCTCAACTACTAATTTCCAGCGTCCCATGGAGGGTTTATTGAGAGCATAGATGGGTCTGCAGCAGGTTTGGATCAGTCTGGCAACGGGAATAAATTTTTGCCCGTCTTTTGCTCGTTTGTCAGTAACTAACGAAATGGTTTTGGCTCTTTTCTTCATATGTCTTTCCCAGCCCGATGCCATGCGGTCTTTATCCTGAAAACGTGCCATCACCATTTCGTAGTCGAACACGCCGAAGTGAAAAAGATAAAGATTTTTGTCTATTTTGAAATTGTGTCCTTTGATGCGGTGAAATCCGGAACCCCACGTTACAGGTTTGGCTAATACAACCGGTTTAGTATAACGGGATGAAAGTACGGCATAACTTCGTTGAGCAAGGAAAGAAGAGTTTTCATCAATTGTTTTCTCCTCATCCATTTTTTGTCCTACATCCAGACCCAAACCTGAAACCGAACTGCCTATACTGATTTTGCTCAGATAAGATTGCAGTGTTTCATTTAATGCCGGATCAACTACCAGAAATTCATCGGCATCGGTTCCAATCACCAGATCGTAGCGTTGGAGCAATTCGGTTGCCACGTCTGAAAGGTGAGTAAGTCGTCTTTTTTCGGCAGAAACAACCTGCCCCTGAATCCGCTCACAGTGAACAACCGTTGCTTCTCCGGAAGTTGGAGGCACAGGCTGATCGGCTCCATCCAGGTAGATATATAAATTTTCTTTCCCGAGTTGAGCGCCGTAGTAAGCAATCCAATGCTTCAGAAAGAAAGCATCGTTTCGGGCCATGGTGATTGCAGCTATTTTTTTCATGCGGTTGTGTTTAAGGTGTTCATGTCTTCAGTTAAATTTCCGGTTTTAGTGCCTGTACGTAGTAGAAATAGCATCCACAAACAAAAAAATGCAGAAAATTGACCGGTGATAAACATATCAAAAAATGATTGGAATGAGTATAGCAGAAGTAGAAACAGCGCTAAATTTTTCCTCTTCCTGCTCACCAGAAAATAGGGAGCGAAGTAGATGTAAAGCACAAGCGCTAATCCGATGATTCCGAACTCCATCCACGATTGCAGGTATTGGTTGTGCGAATCCAGGTGTTTGCTCTCTTTCCACTGATTTTTATAGTCTTCTGTTTGATAAATTTCTCGTGCTGAATCGTATTTCACCTGTGCCTTGCTCATTCCATGTCCCATTAACGGACTTTCTTTCACCACATGCAATCCGCTTTGCCATAAAAAAAATCGGGGTTCGTTCAGAATCGATTCTTTGGTCATCCGTTGGTGTGAACTTACCAACAAGGCTACAGCCCATGGGATGATAAATAAAAAGAGAATTCCCATCGTTTTCTTTCTCTTCCATAATTCAACAAAAGCAATGATAACGCTGACCAATAATCCCACTCCAAACCCCGTCCTCCCTTCGGAAATAGATAAAGTGAGTATAAATATCGGGATACATAAGATGAGGAAATGTTTGTATAACCAATGGGTTGTTTTCCAGTTGTTGGAAAGTAAGTACCAGATTCCTACGATTGAACTGTTCAGGTAGAAATTGAAAACCATATGACTGTTTACCAGTTCATTTCTACTCAGATTAAATAAATTTGTATTTCCAATAAATGCACTTATTCCCACCTTGAAAAATACCAGATAAATGATGATCGAAATAGAAGTAATTATGATTGTATTTACAAAATACTTGAGTTTATACAGGTTATTCACTCCCAAAAAACCAACAATGGAGAAACCTAGCAGCGGGTATCTCTTTTCGATTAGGAACTTGAAATAGTGATCTGACTGTTCAAACGGTCTGTAAAAAAAAACCAGTAAAAAGTAAATCAGTATGAGGAGAAAATAGATGGTTGTTTTAGTCAACTGAAGTTTATTCCATTTTTTATCGGTGACAATTTCAGCCACATAACTTCCAAAAAACAGGAAATAGGCAGTTTCCTGCAACTCGTAATTTCGGATAGCCAGTGTAAAAACGAGAAACAGACAAGAGGCGAGATTAAAAATATTTACAAAACGCTTAAATAGTACAACAAACATCCCTGAATTCATTAAATTGTGATTTTATGGGATGCAAAGATACTCATTTTAAAGATTTAATTTGTTTCTTTGCAGAAGAAATGATGCGCAGGAACATGAGCCATCGATGAAAATAGGACAAACAGATGCATTTCAAGAAAATATACATCGAGATAAGCAACAAATGTAACTTTCATTGCAGTTTTTGTTATCAGAGCGGGCGCAGCGTGCAGTTTATGAGCGCGGACGAGTTTCGTTATGTGGTGAAAGAGATAAAACCTTATACCGACTATGTGTATTTACATGTACTGGGCGAACCTCTTTTGCATCCGCATTTCAGGGAAATGCTGCAAATAGCTGAGGGTGAAAATCTGAACGTAAATATCAGTACCAACGGAAGTCTGCTCGCCCGTCACCTGGATTATCTGCTCAAAAATCCTGTTCGCCAGATAAACATTTCGCTCCACGATGCCGAGGAGAATGTTCCGAAGGAAAAATGGGGCGAATTTATCCTTTCCATGCTCGAAATTGCGAAATCGCTTTCAGCAAAATCGTACATCAACTTCCGGCTTTGGAATCAGACCAACGAGGCAAGCAATGAATTTA
>JAGPGR010000338.1 GCA_018055865.1 Paludibacteraceae bacterium
CAAGCAATATTTTTGAAAGTTGAGCATCGAACCATTCAATGGCGATTTGGGCAGATTTCGATTGCTCCACCCCGGCCACTTCCCATCCCTTTACCAGTCGGAATGCATTCCAGATTTTATTGTTGAAGTTGCGTCCCTGTTCGCACAGACTGTCATCGTAAGGCAAATCATTGCCTGCAGGCGAAGTGAGTAACATACCCAGACGCACCGCATCAGCTCCGTAATGTGAAATCAGATCCAGCGGATCGGGCGAATTTCCGAGCGATTTCGACATTTTTCGACCAAGTTTATCACGAACAATACCGGTCAGATATACATTTTTGAAAGGCATTTCTCCCTGGTATTCGTATCCGGCAATAATCATACGTGCCACCCAAAAGAACAATATCTCGGGAGCAGTTACCAAATCGTTAGTCGGATAATAATACCTGATATCTTTATTCTCCGGATTATTTATTCCATCAAAAACAGAGATAGGCCAAAGCCATGACGAGAACCAGGTGTCGAGGCAATCTTCGTCCTGACGCAAGGTGAAATCTCCTGCTGAGGGGTATTTGGCACGTGCCATTTCGCGTGCTTTTTCTTCACTTTCGGCCACAACGATAAATTGCTGTGAAGTTCCTTCATCAGGGGAATTCAGAGGAGTTACATACCAGGCCGGGATGCGATGCCCCCACCAGAGCTGACGCGAAATGCACCAGTCTTTCACATTTTCCATCCAGTGGCGGTAGGTATTTTTGAATTTGGGGGGATACAGTTTGATTTCGTCGCTCATAACCGCCCGGAGAGCAGGTTTGGCCAACTCCTCCATTTTGAGAAACCACTGCATGGAAAGTTTAGGTTCGATGGGCACATCTGTACGCTCGGAATACCCCACTTTGTTGGTATAGGGTTCTGTTTTCTCCATCAGTCCGGCCTCTTCCAGGTCTTTTTCTATCTGCTTGCGCACATCAAAGCGGTCCATTCCTGCATACATTTCACCGTGCTCATTGAGCGTTCCATCATCATTGAAAATATCGATGGAAGGCAGGTTGAATTTTTCTCCCAGCACATAGTCGTTCACATCGTGAGCAGGCGTTACCTTGAGGCAACCAGTACCGAATTCAATATCCACATATTCATCTTCGATTACAGGAATTACCCGGTTTATCAGCGGAACGATTACTTTTTTACCTTTCAACCAAGCGGTTTTAGGATTATTCGGATTGATACACACAGCCGTGTCGCCCATGATTGTTTCCGGACGTGTCGTTGCAACTATTAGATAGGAAGCCCCCCCACCCCCCGAAGGGGGGATTTGAAGTGCGTTTTCAATCTTATTGAGCACACTTTCAGTATCTCCAATTACCTCTTCATTTGTAAAACGAACCACATTATAACCCAATGAATTTAGATAATTTGTTCTGAAATTATCAGCCTCTTGCATTTCAGGAGTATCATGATATTTTCCATCAACTTCAACAATCAATTTTTTAGTCAAACATACAAAATCAACAATATACTCACCTACGATGTGTTGTCTTCTGAATTTATCACCTAAATTTTTTCCACGAAGCATTTGCCAAAGTGCACTTTCAGCATCTGTTGAGAAGCTACGCATTACTTTAGCGTTTTCTTTTAGCAATTCGTAACTTCCACTTTTCGAAGTCTGATAGCCGTAGCTACCCGAATCCCCCTTTTGGGGGGTGGGGGTGCTAATTTTGTATTTTATATAATACAATTTTCCATTCACTTCCTTGTGAATTACCTCTTCGTCGCTCAGTGCAGTCAGGGCTTTGGGGTCCCAGTTGACCATACGCACTCCTCGGTATATCAGGCCTTTGTTGTAAAGATCAACGAAAACTTTCAACACACTTTCGGAGCGTACGGGGTCCATGGTAAAAGCCGTACGATTCCAGTCGCACGAAGCACCGAGTTTTTTCAGTTGTTCCAGGATGATTCCCCCGTGTTTGTGAGTCCAGTCCCAGGCATGACCCAGAAATTCATCGCGGGTAAGGTCGGTCTTTTTTACACCTTCCGAAGCCAGTTTGGCAACCACTTTTGCTTCGGTGGCAATGGATGCGTGGTCGGTACCGGGAACCCAGCAGGCGTTTTTGCCCTGCATGCGTGCCCGGCGAACGAGCACATCCTGAATGGTATTGTTCAACATGTGTCCCATGTGGAGTACGCCGGTCACATTCGGCGGCGGAATTACAATGGTGTAAGGTTCACGTTCATCGGGTTCGGAGTGGAAAAAATTATTTTCCAACCAGAACTGATACCATTTGTCCTCCACTTCCGAAGGATTATATTTGCTGGCAAGTTCCATAGTCTAGTTTATAGTAAGCAGTTTATACTCATTTAAAAAACAGAATAATAAAGCTATTTCTTAAAAAGTTAAGGTATTTTAAAACTTCTGATTTCTGATTTCTGATTTTCAAGAGTGCAAAGATAGTGAAAATGAATTTTTCAGGAAAATATATGTTTTGAAGAATTAGATAATTCGGTTAATTGCAGTAAATTTGTAAGAGTTTACAGACCGGTCACCTCACCTCCTGCCGGGGGAAAAACTGGTGGTTGGATAACATGTAGTTCAAAATTTTGAGATTTTGCACTTCGTAAAATTTTAATCCATTTATTATGCTCCGCTTTTGGAGTTGGAGGCAACTATGCAGGCTAAAACAACTGGAATTATACTTAATCAGATAAAATACACCGATTCTTCGTCCATTGTGAGTATTTATACCCGTGAATTTGGTCGGATATCGTATGTAGTGCGCGGAGCCAGCAAGAAAAAATCGGCTTGCCGGGCTGCCCTGCTTCAACCGTTGTCTGTGGTTGAAATAGATGTGAGCCACAATCCGAAAAAGGAAATTCAGAGCATCAGGGAAATGCGTATTGCAGTTCCATTTTACCACATTCCGTACGACGCGGTGAAAAATGGCCTGGCACTTTTTATGACCGAAGTATTGAACAAAAC
>JAGPGR010000339.1 GCA_018055865.1 Paludibacteraceae bacterium
TTAGCACCCTGTGCAATAAATAAGGGTGCTTTTATTTTGTTGGCATGAAAACCGGGTGAGGCTTCAGCCAGCATCACACTGTCTTTTTTGGGATCGCCGACCATTTCACTGAATTGATCCAGGTGAGGTTCCCAATATGTTATAAAATGATTTTACCCAGGATGGCCACATAATTTTTTCCGTATTTTTTGGCACATTTGGGGCAGGTAGTGTACCACATATACATTTTTTCAATCTTTAAGCTTTTACTTTTGGCGAATGTCTCGTAGTCTATTGTCCATTTCCCGGTTTCCCGGAAATTTCCTTCGAATACTTTGCACAGGAATTTACCAGTGAGGGTTACGTTGGCAAGTCCGTTCACTTCCTTGTCCACAGCCAGATAAATATCCATATTCCAGGGGGAAGTATGATCCGACAATCCCATTCCGTCTTTTTGCATAGATGTATCTGATTCACGTATTTTAGCATCCAGTTTGCGCATGACCGATCCAAAATTCAGGGGCATATACATAAAGGTACAGATACTCCCTTTTACAAATTTCTTCGTATCCCAATCCAGTATTTTTTCATCCCAGAGTGCCGGTTCAAATTTCGGACAGCATTCAGGTTCTTCATTCTGCTTGTTTTGATTTTTTTCCATGATTTCTATTGGTTTCTAGTAAGTTATGTACTGTAATAAAACATATAACAATAATTATTTGTTCTGTTCCAATGTTAAAGTTGAGGGAAGTTCTGTATAATTATTAATGTTAATTTTGTATGTTTTTGCAGTGTAGAATTGGTGATATTTTTTTCAATAACAGAATTCTTATTTCTACCTTTGGTGAATAATCAAAATCCAACTATCAATCCTGAAAAATAAAACTATTATGGAAAAAGTAATTTCCTGTTGCGGTATCAATTGTGCCGGTTGCGATGCCCGCATAGCCACCCTCACCAATGACAATGAATTGCGTGCCCGAACTGCCGAAAAGTGGAGTGTAGACTACCGGTCTGCAGATATCACGGCCGAAACAATTAACTGTACCGGTTGCCGGGAAGCCGGAGCTAAATTTTCGTATTGTGAATTTTGCGAAATACGCAATTGTGTTCATTCAAAGGGATTAGAAACCTGCGGCGAATGTGATCAGTTGGAAGCCTGCTTCATAGTAGGTAATGTTCTGAATCTCGTACCCGATGCGCTCACCAATCTGAAATCGTTGAATTGATTTTTTGCAGAAATGTTTTACTTAGTTGAAAGAAAAGCCAGTTTTTACTGATAAATTCAGAAGGCAATGATCATTGAAAGTATTAACGGACTAATCAGTACGGCGTAGTAAGAAACTGACAGCCACGGTTGTGACTCCATATACATTTCTTTCCAGGAAAGTTGCATCCGGTGACGGGCGATAATCCATAACAACATTTCCAGCAGTAAAGTGAGCAGCCACCAGAGAATTCCGGTCAGCAGTCCATCTGAGAAAACATGGACTGCAGTGTGTTGCGAAAAATAGAAAGTACTGCACAGCAGCCATACTATAAGGTAGTAAACAGGAGTGTAGGGTAGGCTTTTTTTATAAGCTTTTTTCTGAAAATCTTCTGTTTCCTGACTCGTGTAACCGGTCTGCTCTTGCATTTTATTGGCACTTCGGACTATGTGCAGCATTTTCAGCCCGTTTACCAGCACAAAGCCGATAGAAAACCAAAGTAAGGCAAGTGGTATGTTCATAAGAAAAAGGATTGTTTTTTTACATCAGTCTGATTCCCAATTTCCCGGTAATCCACATCAGCAATACTACAACGACCAGCGCAGGAATCATATTCAGTATGCGCAGTTTTTTAATTTCCAGAATGTTAATTCCCAGTCCCAGCAGCAGAATGCCGCCTACGGTAGTGAGTGCCTGGATTGTTTCGGTAGAAAGAAATTCACCGAAGAATTTTGCCAGTAAAGTAATTCCGCCTTGAAAAAGAAACAACGGAACAGCAGAAAAAACCACACCTACACCGAAAGCCGAAGCCAGCAAAATGGATGAAAATCCATCCAGAATGGACTTGGTTAGCAATAGTCGCGCAGAACCGGTAGTGCCTTCTTCAATGGCTCCCATAATAGTGAGCGCGCCAATACAAAACAGCAGAAAAGAGGTGGTCAGACCTTCTGAAAAGCGCTCACTGCCTATTCGAAGTTTTTTTTTTGTCCATTCGCTTAGCTGATCTGCTCCTTTTTCCAGATTCATCCATTCGCCCAGCATAGCACCAATCACAATGCTCGAAACTACAATAAGAATGTGCTCCATCTGCCACACCATACTGATGCCGATGGCAAGCGTAAAAAGCCCCACCGCCTGAAAATAGATGGTTCGGATACGCTCAGGCATTCCTTTTTTCAGAAAAATACCGAGCGTACCGCCGGCAATTACAGCTATAGTATTTACAATTGTTCCTAACATACGACATCCTAAACACTCCGCCAGCGGGCGGAAAAGTTCCAAAAGGTGACTTTAAATATTTCCCCGAAGTTTTTTTATAAAATGAATATCCGGTTTAATTGCCCGCAAAAATAAGAAAAAATACCAAGAATTTCCTTTCCTTTGAATAAAAAGATGTAATTTAGCAAAACCAAACTAACCCAACCTGAAACCTGATGAAAGTTAGCTCAAGGTGTATATCAAAAAAATACTCAACTAAAACATGTATCTTTTGTGGAAATAACTACATAAACTCTTAACCATGCCACTTTACCACTTAACTACCTGACTAATCAAATTAATCACTAGCCCCCCCGGGTATATAGGGGGCTACTAAACTAATTCACCACCCATGTACACTTTTCTACACCGCATAGCCTCACCATTTTACAACGAGTATCAGTCGGATATTCGTCATTTCACTTTTGTGTTTCCCAACCGGAGAGCCGGTCTTTTTTTTCAGAAATACCTGTCAGAATTGATTGACAAACCGGTTTTTTCACCCGAAA
>JAGPGR010000052.1 GCA_018055865.1 Paludibacteraceae bacterium
GCATCGCTGCACAATGCAGACATCATTGAAGGACTTGACCTGCACATTGGCGACATGGTGTATGTGGAAAAAGGCGGCGAAATTATTCCTAAAATAACCGGAGTTGATAATAATGCCCGAATCCTGATTGGCGATAAGGTGAAATTCATTACAAAATGCCCGGAATGCGGCGCATCGCTTATTCGATACGAAGGGGAAGCAGCTCATTACTGCCCGAATGAGAATGATTGTCCCCCACAGATAAAAGGGAAAATAGAACATTTCACCAGCCGAAAAGCCATGAACCTGGACGGACTTGGCAGTGAAACCGTAAATTTGCTCTTTCAGAATAATCTGATTCAGAACATTGCCGATATTTATGAACTGAAAATTCCTGATTTAGCCCGATTGGAACGATTGGGCACCCGCTCGGCCCAAAACATCATGGCAGGTATCGAAGAATCAAGAAAAGTGCCTTTTGAACGGGTATTATTTGCACTGGGTATTCGTTTTGTTGGCGAAACAGTTGCAAAAAAACTGGCTATAGCCTTCAGAAACATCGAAAATCTGGAGAAAGCTACCGTAGTGGAACTTACAACTGTGGATGAAATAGGTCAGCGAATAGCCGAAAGTGTGGTAGCGTGGTTCAACAACCGGCAAAACCGGGAAATAGTGGCCAAATTGAAATCATACGGTCTGCAAATGTCAGTTTCGGAAGAGAAACTGCAGAACCGAAGCGAAACACTGGCCGGAAAAGTAATAGTAATCAGCGGCACATTTGCCAAACATTCGCGCGATGAGTACAAAACAATGATTGAACAACACGGCGGAAAAAACAGTGGAAGCGTTTCTTCAAAAACTAGTTTTATCCTGGCCGGAGAAAATATGGGATCTGAGAAATTGAACAAAGCTCAGAAATTAAACATCCCGATTATGAACGAAGACGAGTTTCTGGATCTGATTGACAATGAATAAACTGACTAAAAATTAAAAAGTTTGAGTGTACGATATGTGTAATTGACAAATTTCTGTTACTTTTGCAAAAGAACACTTTTTTTATAAAATGAAAAAACTCAATCAATATATATTTAAACGCAGGGTAAGCAAATTTTTGAAAGAGACAGGCCGTACAAAACGATATGTCGACTACAGGAATGCCAATACCATTTTACTACTTTTCGAGAGTGATTATATTGAGAAAAACCGCTTTATTCGTAAAGCAATAGAATTACTCACTGTCGACGGCAAAAAAGTATTTGCATGGGGATTTTTGGATAAAAAAATGACCTCTACCGCCATTTTACCTACCTTCAAAATTCTTGACCGGAGCAGCATCGATTGGTTTGGCTGTCCAAAAGCACCCTATCTGAAAGAATTGATGGAAAATGAATACGATATGCTCATTGACCTGACTCTTTCGGATAATTTGCCACTGCAGTATGCTTGTTTGTATGCCAATGCTTCGTTGAAAACAGGCGAGAGCCGTTCCATGGATGAAATTTTGGATTTTGTGATAAAAATACCGCAGCCAGATCCTCAGGAAATGCCCGAAAATGATGAAGAACGGAGAAAAATAGAATTTCAGGACCTGAACGAAAGCCTTTTTCACACCGATCAGCAGTATCTTTTCGAACAACTCATTTTTTACCTGAAAAAAATAAAAACTAACGATTAAAAAGCGTATTTTTGCATAGAAATTGAAAACTCATTTGGGGCTTTTAATTCATGATTTTCGATCGAAAAAAACAATAAAAACAGACCGATTAACAAGATATTTCAAAAAAAAATGTTGAACTCAAAACTGGTTGGTATGGGAGTGGCTCTCATTACACCATTCAAAGAAGATGAATCTATTGATTTTGATGCACTTACCAAGATAATTGAACATCAGATTAAAAACGGCACTGACTACCTGGTGGTGTGCGGCACTACTGCCGAAACCCCTACCCTCACCGGCGAAGAAAAAGAAGAAATAAAACGATTTGTAGCACAGACTGCAGCGGGAAGAATTCCGTTAGTTTACGGAATAGGCGGCAACAACACCCGGGAAGTAGTAAGACAAGTAACGACTACCGACCTTACCGGTTACGATGCCATTCTATCAGTTACACCCTACTACAACAAACCCTCACAGGAAGGACTTTATCAGCATTATTCAGCCATTGCCAAAGCTTCTTCTCTGCCGATAATTCTATACAATGTACCCGGACGAACAGGTGTAAATATGACTGCCGAAACTACTCTTCGCATAGCTAACGAATTCAAAAATGTATGCGCTGTGAAAGAAGCTTCCGGAAATTTCAGCCAGATCGACGATATTATCAAAAATAAACCTGCCGACTTTCTGGTCATTTCGGGCGACGACGGTATCACATTTCCACTCATCACGCTGGGAGCAGTGGGGGTTATTTCTGTTATCGGAAATGCTTTTCCCAAGGAGTTTAGCCGCATGGTCAGACTGGCTCTGGAAGGTGATTACAGCAGTGCCCGTCAAATACACCACAACTTCACCGAACTCATCAGTTTGCTCTTTGTAGAAGGAAATCCGGCCGGTGTAAAAAGTATGCTGGCTATAATGGGGCTGATTGAGAACAAATTAAGACTTCCGTTGGTGCCCAACACCATTAAAACATACGAAAAAATTCGCCGTGTTTTGAACGAAATTATTTAGTAGAAAAACAGACTCACTCCGATAAGACTGATTACGGCTCCCACCACCTGGCGAGCCGTTATTTTTTCCTTGAACATGATGGAGGAAGGAAAAATAATAAGAACCGGCACAAGAGCCATGAGAGTAGATGCTATTCCGGTTTGAGTGTGCTGAATGGCAAATAACGACAACGAAACTCCCACAAAAGGTCCGAATACTGTTCCGATAGTGGCAGCTTTCATACCTTCTTTATTTTTCAAAGCAGTTTTCACTTTACCCCATCTGCCCAATACGGTTATAAAAATTGCAAAACTGACAAATCCGAAAATAGCCCGTATCTGTGTGGCAGCCATGGCATCGTAATCTCCTATTCCTTTCTTGCTTAAAATCAACCCCGCAGCTTGCCCCAAAGCGGCAGTAAATGCAAGCAGGAAGCCTTTGAAAGGAATGTTGAGTTTCATATTCGTATTGAAAATGGCAATCATAATTCCGGCTAAACTGATGATTATGGCTATAATGCTCTTGAAAGAGAGTACTTCGCTCAAAAAAATCCACCCAATAAATGCAGTCATCATCGGGTGCAGACTCATAATGAGTGAAGCAGTGCGGGAACCGATAACTGAATAAGATTTAAAAAGCATCAAATCACCTATAAAAAAGCCAACTATGCCCGAAACAGCCAGCCAAAACCAGTTGTAAGCGGTAGCATCCATTGGAAAAAACATACCTCTGGTGAAAAGTGTGGCGACTCCGAGAAAAACTACAGCCAAAAAAAGTCGGATAATATTGACCTGCAACGAACCGATTTGCTTACCTGCTTTTTCGAAAAAAAGTGCACTGCCCGTCCAGGTAAATGATACCAAAAGAGCCGCAATTTCACCGATATGGGATTGGAAATAATTCAAATATAGTAGATTTTTGAGCGAAAAATGTATTAATTCAAAAAAAAGAGACATCAACAAACAGTTAATATCTCTTTTTTTTTAGAGCGGAAGACGGGACTCAAACCCGCGACCCTCAGCTTGGAAGGCTAATGCTCTATCAACTGAGCTACTTCCGCAAATATATTTACAACTTTTTCGATTTGAAATTTACAATTATGATTGAAAAACTCCAGGGAGCAATTGTAAATCGAAAATCTATAAATGGCAAATAACAGTGGGCAGTGAAGGATTCGAACCTCCGAAGTCGAAAGACAGCTGAGTTACAGTCAGCCCCAGTTGGCCACTTTGGTAACTGCCCTTTTTTTCTTTGCGGCAACAAAGGTAGGTTTTTTAATTTGAATTACCAAACTATGTTTGCCATTTTTATTGCAGTAATTGCAGCTTCATCTCCTTTGTTTCCGTGTATTCCCCCTGCCCTGTCCCTGGCCTGTTGCAATGTATTGGTAGTCAATACGCCAAAGATTACGGGACATGAATCCGGTATAAGATTTAATTCCGTTACGCCCTTGGTTACGCTTGAGCACACGTAGGCAAAATGGGGAGTTTCTCCCTGGACAACACATCCGATTACAATAATTGCATCGTAAAGATGTGTTTTCTTACCTGCTAACGTTTTGAACTTATTCATCAGCTTGGTAGCTGCATGAGTCAGTTCAAATGTGCCGGGAACATGAAATACCTTAATATTTTTTTGAACAACACCGTTTTCAATCAGCGTTGTTATTGCGCCGTTCAGCAACGAGTTAGTAATGTCCGGATTCCAGTCAGCTACCACAATGGCGTACAATTGATTTGCCACCGCTTGTTTTTCGGGCATAAGCTCCGAATCGTAGTCAGAAAGATTATGATATTGAGTCGCCATATTCTACTAGTGTATAATACATTAAAAAACTGCTTTCAAATTATGACAGCAGCTTTATGGGTTTATAAGGATTTATAAAAACTTATTTTTGAACGCGACCCAGGTACTTATCTATGTCGTACGCTTCGCTACTCATCGGATAATCGTCTTTGATTTGCTGATACGCTTTTTCGGCTTCTGCAGCATTACCATCAGTTTCATACAGGATTCCGGACTTTTTCAGATAAATAGGAGCTAATTCACTTTTATCGGCAATGGCTTTTTTATAAAAACTTTGCGCTTTGCCTTTATCGCCCAATTCGGCATAGCAATCGCCTGTCAAACCCACAACTGTCGTTTTGAAATAGTTATCATTACCATCGTACTGAGCCAGAAACTTGATAGCTTCCTGATATTTTCCCAGTTTGTAATAGCATATTCCAGTGTATGCGTTGGCCAAATTACCACTGGCAGTCATCCCGTATTCTGAAGCAATTTCCTTGAAACCCATTATCTGAGTTCCATCACCTTCCAATGCTACTCTGAATGAATCCACGGCAAAGAATTCCTGTGCTTTGTACATGGCATTTTCAGCAGCTATTTCACGGGGTTTCTGATAGAAATTATGAAACGCCATGATGGCTAATACGATTAAGACTACTACTCCGACTCCAATAAAAATCGGTTTTTGATTTTTTTCAATAAAAGCTTCTGATTTGGATAAAGCACGTCCAACACTTTCAAGTTCTTCAACTTTTACTTCTTGTTTCTTTGACATATTGAATTGTTTATAACTGATTTATTTTTTTTTCGAACCACAAAAGTAAGATTTTTCTTCCATATATAGAAATATTAAAGCTATTTTTTAGCTTCATTTTTGAATTGGATGCCAATAGATGATGTCGTCAGAATATTTAACTAAAAAAAGGCTATTCATGTATACAAATATCAGCAAATAGTATTATATTTGTGAACCGCATTGTTTAGAGATTGGAAAACTCAACAGATAAATTATTCCGAGATACAAAGGTTTTCAATGGCGGGCTGCGCCTTCGGGTATTCCGATTTTCGGAACAGCAGATTACAAAGGAAACCGATGCCTCAAATCCTATTTAATAGGAGTTTTCTCAACAAATAACAATGCGGTTTTTTTATTTTAAACCGCCTCAAACACTCCCCAGGCATCTTCCACTGATTTTATTGCTGAGAATACAACCGAGCGTCGGCCGTTTTGCTCCCGGAGCTTGCAAGTGCGTGGATTTCGGGCCATGTATTGCAGCAAGCGTCCGAATTCGTCGGACTGGTAGTAGGGTGATTTTTGATTACTCACCAAATAAGCAATCATTTGTTCGTTTTTCAACACCAGTTTTTCTACTCCGTAGCGCATGGCCAACCAACGTAACCGTACAATAAGCATCAGTCCTGCTGCTTGTTTAGGTATTTTTCCGAACCGGTCTGCCAGTTCACGCTGAAAACGTTCTAATTCTGATTCCGTTTCAAGCCCGTCCAACGTCTGATAAAGTGAAATCCGTTCGGATACGTTTTCAATATAATCGGCCGAAAACATCAGGTCCATATCTGTATCAATCTGACAATCTGTTACATAAGTCTTATTTCTAACACCTTCGTTGCGTTGATCGGCATAAAGCTCAGCAAATTCTTCGTCCTTGAGTTCATGCACAGCTTCATTCAGTATTCGTTGATACGTTTCGTAGCCCAAATCGGCAATAAAACCACTCTGTTCTGCTCCAAGCATATTACCGGCACCGCGAATATCCAAATCCTGCATTGCAATATTAAATCCGCTGCCAAGTTCAGCAAAAGTTTCAATGGCTTTGAGTCTTCGGCGTGCTTCGGGCGTAAGCAAACTCATATCGGGCGAGAGCAGGTAACAATAAGCTTTGCGATTGCTTCGCCCTACCCTGCCCCGCAGCTGGTGTAGATCACTCAATCCGAACCGGTGAGCACTATTTATTATTATTGTATTTACATTTGGAATATCAATACCCGACTCGATGATGGTAGTAGCTACAAGCACATCATATTCATAATCAATAAAATCCATGATAATTTCTTCCAGCTTATCGGCCGGCATCTGGCCATGTCCTACCGCAACCCGGCAGCCCGGTACCAGCCTTTTTATCATGGCTTCAATCATATAAATATTCTGAATCCGGTTATTGATAAAGAAAACCTGTCCATTTCGGCTCATTTCCAGATGAATAGCTTCACGAATCACGTCTTCATCAAAAGGATGAATTTCGGTCTGCACCGGATACCGGTTAGGAGGAGGAGTATTGATGATGGATAAATCGCGTGCTCCAAGCAACGAAAACTGAAGTGTACGTGGTATAGGAGTGGCTGTAAGAGTCAATGTATCCACGTTTACTTTTAATTCTTTCAACTTTTCTTTGACCGTGACTCCGAATTTTTGTTCTTCGTCAATAATCAATAAGCCCAAATCTCTGAATTTCACCGATTTTCCCACCAGCTTATGTGTTCCGATGATAATATCGATTTTCCCGTCTTCGAGTTCTTTGAGCGTTTCCGACGATTTCTTGGTGGATTTTGCCCGGCTTAAATAGGAAATAGTACAGGGGAAATCTTTCAACCTGTCTCTGAAAGTATTGTAGTGCTGCATAGCCAATACTGTAGTCGGAACAAGCACAGCTACCTGTTTGCTGTCGGCCACGGCTTTGAAAGCCGCCCGAATGGCTACTTCCGTTTTACCGAAGCCAACGTCACCGCATATAAGTCTGTCCATTGGCATATCGGTTTCCATATCTTTTTTGATATCGGCAGTTGCTTTTACCTGATCGGGCGTATCTTCGTACAGAAATGATGCTTCCAGTTCCTGCTGCAGGTAGCTGTCGGGTGCAAATTCAAAACCTTTTTCGGCTTTTCGTTTGGCATAAAGCTTTATCAGGTCGCGTGCAATGTCTTTAACTTTAGTTTTTGTGCGTTCTTTGAGGCGCTCCCAGGCACCTGAACCAAGTTTGTTGATACGGGGAGCTTCGCCCTCTTTTCCTTTGTATTTTGAAATACGATGCAGTGAATGAATACTGACGAAAATGATATCATCATCTTTGTAAATCAACTTGACCATTTCCTGCATTTTCCCGTTCAAATTTGTCCGGACTAATCCGCCAAATTTGCCCACTCCATGGTCAACGTGTACCACAAAATCGCCAAATTGCAACTGATTCAATTCCTTGAGCGTCATCACTACTTTGCCCTGACGGGTTTTGTCGGTTTTGAGCTGATATTTGTGAAAACGGTCGAAAATCTGATGATCGGTATAACAAACCAGCGATAAATCGTGGTCGATAAAACCTTCGTGAATTGTGTTTTTTACCGGCTGAAAAGCAATGTTATCATTCCGGTCGTTGAAAATGGCAGCAATCCGATCGGTTTGTTTTACACTATCACTGAAAATATAGACCAGATACCCTTCGGAAATGTCTTTTTGTAATTCTTTGCTTATCAGGTCAAAGTTTTTTTGAAAAACGGGTTGAGGCGAAGTATTGAACCGAATGGTTTGTTTGGCCCGGAAAAAAGACTTATTTCCCCATTCCGGTTTTCGGAAATCAGCCAGTTGAAGCATAAATTCATGACCGGTGATATGAGTATCAAAAAGATTTTCAACAATTTTATCTCCGCTGTTGGCTTTCACCAATGCTTCGTCGTAGAGCTGATTGATGCGATTGCGTACAAAAGCGGCATCCGTGAAGTGAAACCAGGTATCTTTTGTGACAAATTCCGGAAAAGTGACCAATTTTGTATCTTTATCGCCTTTATGCAGATCGGGCACAATTTCAATTTGTTGAGTTTTATCCTCCGAAAGTTGCGTTTCGATATCGAAAATACGGATAGATTCTACTTCATCGCCAAAAAAATCAAGCCGGTACGGCAGTTCGAAAGCATACGAAAAAATATCAACAATTCCGCCCCGAATAGAGAACTGACCGGGTTCATACACAAAATCAACACGCTGGAAACCGTATTCAGTGAGCAACTCGGCCAGAAAATCAATGCTGATAGTTTCGCCGGTTTTGATTTTGAGCGTTCTCTTTTTGAAACCCTGCTGTGAAATCACTTTTTGCATCATAGCCTCCGGATAAGTCACAACGAATGCCGGCGAAGAGCTGCTGGTCAGTCGGTTGAGCACTTCTGTTCTAAGAATTTCGTTTGAAGAATCGAGCTGCGAAAGGCGAATGGTTTTTTTGTATGACGAGGGAAAAAAAAGTACCTTCTGATCGGAAAGAATTTGCCGGAGGTCGTTATAAAGATAACCTGCCTCATCGGCATCATTCATTACGAAAACATGATTTTTACCTGTTTTGTGAGAAAAAGCGGCCACTACAAGCGATAATGAGGAACCGCACAAACCTGAAATTTTTAGATTTGGTTCGTGTGTTGCAGCCCAAAGTGTCAATGCTTCTATTTGAGGATGACGGGCGTAAATCTGATGAAATTCTGAAAGATTCAGCATAAAAAGCGGGTACAAAGATACGGATTTTTAGTCAGAAAACATGAGAATATGCGTAGGTGAAAAGACAAAAAATGTGCTGAGCATTTTTTATAGAATAAAATCAAAATATGAAACAGCCATTTAAGATAAGTCTTAAACCTAAGAAAATGATTTATGGCGTGTTCAATACGACATTAATGTAAAAATTAACATTTAATCGTATGAATGAAAGAAGATAATTTAGGAATACTATTATTTAAATATATGTTAAAGTATATGTCAACTTTAATATTTTTTCCTATTTTTGGAAATCAATAGCTTATAAAATAAAAGAAAAAACGTTGGGCGGATACCGAAAAGCCTTATGAGTAGGTAAAATTAAACTTATTATGTATATGAAGAAGAATTTAGCTGAATTTCTCGGAACTTTCGGATTGGTGCTGGGTGGTTGCGGAAGTGCTGTATTGGCGGCAGGAATTCCTGATTTAGGTATTGCTTTCGCAGGCGTTTCGTTGGCATTTGGTCTTACCGTTTTAGTAGGTGCTTACGGCTTGGGACACATTTCAGGTGCTCATTTTAATCCTGCTGTCACTTTAGGCCTTTATGCCGGCGGCAAAGCAAACGGCAAAGATGTATTGCCTTACATCATTTCTCAAATTCTCGGAGCAATTGCTGCAGCTGTGGTTATTTACGTTGTAG
>JAGPGR010000340.1 GCA_018055865.1 Paludibacteraceae bacterium
TTCCGTACATTTCATCATGGAACACGAACAGCTTTCATACGTGGAAGCTCTGAAACACCTGGCCCGGAAATACCACATCGATGTGGTAGAGAAAGAAATGACTCCCGAAGAAGAAGCTGCCCGGAACGACCGCGAAAGTATGCTTCTGGTCAACGATTATGCACAGAAATATTTTACCAACATTTTACACCATCACGTGGATGGCAAAGCTATCGGGCTGGGTTATTTTCGCGAAAGAGGATTTCGCGATGACATTGTATTGAAATTTCAGCTTGGCTACTGTCTCGATGAAAAGGACGTTTTTACAAAAGAAGCCATCAAAAGTGGTTACAAAAAAGAGTTCCTTGTCAAAACAGGATTGACAATAGAAGGTGAAAATAACTACGTAGCCGATCGCTTTCGGGGCCGTGTGATGTTTCCTGTTCATTCGCTTTCGGGTAAAGTGCTCGCATTCGGCGGGCGAATACTGAAAAAAGACGATAAAATGGCGAAATACGTCAATTCGCCCGAATCGGAAATTTACCACAAAAGCAACGAACTCTACGGCATGTTCTTTGCCAAACAGGCCATAGTGAAACATGACCGCTGCTACCTGGTAGAAGGATATACCGACGTAATTTCGATGTTTCAGAGCGGAATTGAAAATGTGGTGGCATCATCGGGCACTTCGCTCACTCCGGGTCAAATACGTCTGATTCACCGCTTTACCGAAAATGTAACGGTGATATATGACGGCGATCCGGCCGGAATCAAAGCCTCCATCCGCGGCATCGATTTGCTGCTCGAAGAAGGATTGAATATCAAGGTACTGCTGCTGCCCGACGGCGACGACCCCGACAGCTTTGCACGAAAACACAATGCTTCTGATTTTATCCGGTTTGTTGATGAAAAATCGGTCGATTTTATCCGTTTCAAAACAGACTTGCTTCTGGACGATGCCGGAAATGATCCTATAAAAAGGGCAGGTTTGGTGCAGGATATCGTCAGGAGCATCGCTATTATTCCCAATCAAATAATCCGCTCCGAATATGTGAAAGAGTGCAGCGCGCTTCTCAATGTGAACGAACAGGTACTGTATCACGAAATTAGCAAAATTAAGAACAAGCAGCAGGAAGCAAAATTCTCGCAGAAACCAATAGCAGAACCTGCCGACAACCGGAAAGCAAATACAACAGCAGATCATCATGATATACTGCCCGGACAAAAATTTGAAAATGAAGAGCGAAATCTGATTCGGGTGTTGATAAAATATGGATCCCATCTGCAATTCATTTCGACCGATGAAAACGGAGAAAACAGCACTCCGGTAACTGTGAGCGATTATATTTTTAATGAACTGGAGACGGACAATCTGAGTTTTCAGAATCCGGTGTTAAACCGAATGCTGCAGGAATACAAACAACTGACAAAAGAGGCCAAAAAGGAGGCCGAAAAGCATTTTTTGAATCATCCGGATGTAGATGTCAGTCAAATTGCAGCCGATCTGATAACCGAAAAATACACGCTGAGCAAAATTCACTCAAAGTTCCGCGAGCTCGAAACGGACGACAAACGGCTGAATGAGCTTGCTCCACGGTATATTTACGAGTACAAACTGTCACTTATCATGCAAAACCGGAAAGAAATGCTCATGAAGATGAAAAAAGCCGCAGAAACTAACAACGCTGCGCTCCTTGAGCAAACGATGAAAGAAATTGAGCAGATTGATTATTTCAAGAATATCCTTTCGAAAGAACTGGATCGCGTACTGAATTTGTTGTAGTGTGATTAGTGGTCTTTCAAATCAGCATGCAATAAACACATTTTCAATATCTTAACACACAAGAATATTTTTCTTTCTTCAACAAGAAATGACATAAGAATCATTGCTAAAAATCTATTCATATAAAAAAATACTAAGTTCAGATTAATTCATGTAAAATGACCACAGATAATTCAAACAACTGGAAAAAAAACGCTGTAAAAGCTTCCCGTTCGCTTAACTTGGTTTCAGACGAACGAAAGAACCGGTTTTTGTTAACTTTAGCCGATGAAATCGACAATAATTGCGCTCAAATACTGAAAGCCAATGCCTATGATCTGGCCAGGATGGATCCGGAAAATCAGCTTTACGACCGGTTGCAACTTACGCCCGAACGTGTATACGCCATAGCTGAAGATGTGCGCAATGTAGCTAAACTCCCCTCGCCCCTCGGCCGCATCCTGATGAAAACTATCCGCCCCAACGGAATGACTATTACCAAAATATCCGTTCCATTCGGGGTAGTCGGGGTAATTTATGAAGCCCGTCCGAACGTCAGTTTCGATGTGTTTTCTCTTTGCTTCAAATCCGGCAACGCCTGCATTCTGAAAGGTGGAAGTGACGCTCACAATTCGAACCTTGCCATCGTAAAACTGATAAAAAAAACGCTGATAAACAGCGAAATGGACGAAAATATCGTAACATTGCTTGCTGCAGGACGTGAAGCTGCATCCGAGCTGATGAATGCCACAGGCTACGTAGATGTGATTATTCCCCGTGGCGGGAAGGGTTTGATTGACTTTGTAAGACAGAATTCACAGGTTCCGGTCATTGAAACCGGAGCCGGCGTGTGTCACACTTATTTTGATGAATACGGGGACACGGAAAAAGGAAAAAACATCGTTTTCAATGCTAAAACCAGGCGGGTAAGCGTATGCAACGCATTGGACTGCCTGATAATTCACAAAAAACGGTTGAACGATCTGGCTGAAATCTGCCAAAAATCTGCTGAAAAAAACGTTATTATTTATGCTGATGAGCCGGCATTCGGCAAATTGGCCGGAAAATATCCCGATAATCTGCTGAAAAAAGCGGATGAGCATAGCTACGGAACTGAATTTCTGGACTATAAAATGGCTGTGAAAACAGTGGAAAACATCGCTGAAGCCATTGAGCACATCGCGCAATATAGCTCGC
>JAGPGR010000341.1 GCA_018055865.1 Paludibacteraceae bacterium
TCGGGGTACGAGGAAATGGAATCACGTCGCGAATATTCGTCATACCGGTAACAAACAGCAATAAACGCTCGAATCCTAAACCAAATCCTGAGTGAGGAGCAGTTCCAAATCGGCGTGTATCAAGGTACCACCAAATATCTTTTGTTGGAACGCCCATTTCGTCGGCACGTTTTTTAAGTTTTTCATAATCCTCTTCGCGCTGAGACCCTCCAATGATTTCACCAATTTTAGGGAATAACACATCCATGGCGCGAACAGTTTTTCCATCATCGTTTTGCTTCATATAGAACGATTTGATTTCCTTTGGATAATCGGTCAAAATCACCGGTTTTTTGAAATGCTGTTCCACGAGGTAGCGTTCATGTTCCGATTGCAAGTCGGTTCCCCAGCCTATCGGAAACTCAAATTTATATCCTTTTGCCACGGCTTCTTCGAGTATTTTTACGCCTTCAGTATAGGTGACGCGTTCAAAATCGTTATTTACCACAAAGTTCAAACGTTCATACAATTCTTTATCGTACATATTGCAAAGGAAATCCAGATCGTCCTTACAGTTATCTAAAGCCCAGCGGATACAGTACTGAATAAAATCCTGTGCCAACTGCATGTTATCTTCAATTTCGTTGAAAGCAACTTCGGGTTCTATCATCCAAAATTCCGAAAGGTGACGTGGAGTATTCGAGTTTTCGGCGCGGAAAGTAGGACCGAAAGTATAAATAGCTCCCATCGACATGGCGGCCAATTCCCCTTCGAGCTGACCCGAAACGGTAAGACTTGCCTGATTCCCAAAAAAATCGTTTGAATAATCTATTGCTCCCGCTTCATCTTTTTTGAGATCGTAAAGATTCATTGTAGTCACCTGAAACATTTGACCGGCACCTTCACAGTCCGAAGCGGTGATGATGGGTGTATGAAAATAGAAAAATCCACGATCGTGAAAAAAGCGATGCACCGCCATGGCCATGTGGTGACGAATGCGGAAAATAGCGCCAAAAGTATTGGTACGCGGGCGCAAGTGCGCAATCTCACGAAGGAACTCGAGCGTATGTCCTTTCTTTTGCAAAGGATAAGTTTCAGGGTCGGCCGATCCATAAATTTGAATTTCATCTGCCTGAATTTCTACAGTTTGTCCTTTACCCAACGACTCAACCAGAGTTCCTGTGACGCTGATACAGGCTCCGGTAGTAATTGGCTTCAGGTATTCGTCGCCAAATTTTTCATTATCGGCTACTACCTGAATATTATTTATAGTCGAACCATCGTTCAACGCAATAAAGCTTACGTTTTTATTACCTCGACGGGTACGCACCCAGCCTTTGATATTCACCTGTGCACCATAATCAGTACGTTTTAATGCATCAACTATAACTGTTCTTGTCATATTTTTATTTTTATAAAAGAAGTTTTGTCTGATTTTATTCAAATACCGGACTGCAAAATTACTAAATTCCGCTGATAAACACAGCCTTTTAACTAACAAAAAAGCACCTGATGGTTTAGAATAGGTGCTTTTCTTTAGAATACGTATTTTTTTATTTCTTTTTAATTTGAGCCATACCGCCAATCATACTCATGGCACATCTGAATCCAATGTCATTGGCCGACTTATCCTGTTCGAGGAAACGGCGGGTAGATGGATTTAACCAGTACACCCTGTCTTTCCACGATCCACCTTTATAAATACGGGTATTGTTCGAAACTACCGGACGCAATACATCAGTGATATCAAATGTGTCTGCAACGTTTATATTTACATTGCCCAATGAGAAGTTTATTTTCGATTCGGCATCTCCATCCTTAAAATCTCTCACATCTAACACGCTGTCGTTCATTATGCGACCCAAAGCATCAATTTCATATTTTTCTCTTCCCAAGGCATCTTTTCCGGCAACACGTGGAGTAAGGTACACATTTCCACGGAATGAATTATATTCAGCCACATCCGCAAAACTTGTGGGGCGATAAACATCAAGCACCCATTCGTTCACATTACCGGCCATATTGTATAAACCAAAATCATTTGGCACATAGGCATGTACCGGAGCTGTAATGGTAGCTTTATCGTTAAGGCTTCCAGCAGTTCCCATCATATCGCCACGACCTCTTACAAAATTAGCCTGCATTTGGCCTCTTTCTTTTTTCTGCTGATTACGCATTTGAGTGCCCGACCATGGATAAATTTTACCTTCTTCAACAAAGCCTTCTTTGTTCGAAATAATTGCATAGGCTGCATATTCCCATTCGGCTTCTGTAGGCAAGCGAAAATCAGAGAACAAAATTCCATCCGACATATCCACTTTGCGATTAGCCACAACAGCTTTTCCTTTTTGCTTTTTTGCTGCTTCGGGCTGATAACTGTCCTGAATAAGGTATTTCTGTGTATTGAACACAAAATTAGTTCTAATAGAATCATAGCTCATATCAGGTACTTTTGCAAAGTCGGGCATTGCGATAACGCCTGCTTTGATAAGCGCCATTTCGTTCACCCTGTCGGTACGCCATGCGCAGTAGTCCATAGCCTGTTCCCAGGTAATACCTACCACCGGATATTGGTCGAAAGATGGATGTGTGAAATAGTTTTGAAGATATGGTTCGTTGTAAGCCAGCTCTTCACGCCATATTTTCACGTTAGGCTGCGCTTTCTCAACCAATTCAGGTGCTGTTTTTGCAAAAACAACATTCATCCAGTTTGTATATTCACGCCAATCTATATTTCTAATTTCATATTGGTCCATTAAAAATGAACTCACCGTAATACGTCTGCGTCTGTTATCGCGCTGAGCAGTAACAAATTCACCTTTTTCACCAATGGTATAGGAACCCCCTTCAATAGCGACCATCCCATCTGGAATTTTACTTACAAACCCGGGTTTCACTGTGAATTGCATCCCCGCTTTTTCGTTATAGGACCAGCCTGTGGCCCGCGAAGTAACTT
>JAGPGR010000053.1 GCA_018055865.1 Paludibacteraceae bacterium
TTTTAAGTTTTAAGTTTTGAAATTTGAAAAATAGCGCAGGAAAAAAGAATTATTTCTTGCCTTTGAATTTTTCAAGTGATTTTTTGTAATTTTCTACAGCTTGCGTGTTTCCTGCTCCGGCGGCCAGCTCCATTGCTTTGGTTTCAACTTTCAGCGCATCTTTTTTCATGCCGCTCGCATATAGAAGGTGTGCATACGTATCAGCTATGAAATCTTTATCAGGAGCTCCTGTATGTGCTTTCTCTGCCCAGGCAAGAGCACTTTTCAATGCCTTTTTATCGTTGAATTTCTTGTAATTCTCGTACACCAACCATGCAAAGTTGTTCAATTCAGCCGGGTTACTACTTTCGTTTAGGTAGGGTGTGCCTACTTTCCACAGATTGTTCCACGCGGCTTTGTCGTCTTTTGCCTGACTGAATTCTCCGTAAGCTTTTGCCAGGTCTACTTTGGTTTTTGCATCCGCAAACAACTGAGGGTCAATCCTCCTCAGTGCATCTTCTTTCGAAGAGTCCTGAAAATATGTACTGGCAAAAATTTTCGTTAATTTTTGATCTGTTTTGTTTTTCCCGACATATCCGGCAATTTTGTCCCTGTTTTCAATGAAATACCGGAACGATTCAGACTCGATGTCGTTAACAAACTGGTTGAACATTTCCCAGTTTTCTTCGGTGTAAATCTGATGTTCGGAAAGTGTCTGGAAATAGCTGTCGACCAAAGCACCGTTGCTGTTGTCGTAGGGGTTTTGTTCGAGGTATTTTTTGATGGTGGTGAAGCTTCGGTCACCGTTTTTGATTTTGTTGGACAGAGCGCTGAAGTTATTTTCACTATCGGCTGCCACTTTTGCCACTTCTATAAATTTATCAGCCGGCATACTACCCAGCCCTTTGTGAACCAATTCACCGTTGGCATTCAAAAATAAATAACTGGGATAGGCTTTTACTTCATACTTTTTAGCAATTTCCAGATTTTCTTTTGCTTCCATGTCCAGTTTCAGGTTCACAAAATGGACATTGAAAAAGTCGCCGACTTCTTTGAGCGGAAAAATATCACGTGCCATTACTTTACAAGGTCCGCACCATTCGGCGTACGCATCAATAAAAACGAGTTTATTCTCAGCTTTGGCTTTGCTGAGTGCAGTATTTAAGTCCTTGTTTTGTTCAAAAACTATTCCCTGGGCTGAAACCGAAAGGGTGAAGATGCCCAGTAGAAAGAAAAGAAGCCATTTATTCATAAATTTTGTATTGTTAATTTTACCACAAAAGTAAGAAATTAAAGCGGGATTTTTTTAATGCAGTCGTAACTATTACTGTCATTTTTGCTAATATTATATTATTTTGTATCTGATTTTAAAATAAAAACTTTCATATTCATATTTACTATTCGCCTAATTTTTGTAACTTTGCACCCCAATTTGAGCATTCAAAAAAAATGCATTTAATGTGCTAATAATTAAAAAGATATGAATATTTCGAAAAAAGACATTGACCAAAACAATGCAGTAATTACCATCAGTGTAACCAAACAAGATTATGCTGAGAAAGTAGAAAAGTCCCTGCGTGACTACCGTAAGAAAGCCAATATGCCTGGTTTCCGTCCCGGAAATGTGCCCATCGGACTGATAAAGAAGATGTACGGAAAGGCTGTTGTAGCCGAAGAAATAAACAACCTGGTGTCTCAGGGTTTGGCCGATTTTATCGAAGAAAATAATCTTCCCATTTTAGGTCAACCTCTTCCAAATGAAGAAGATCCGGCCGAATTTGATTTCGAAACTCAGGAATCGTTCGATTTTCATTTTGACGTAGGGCTGGCTCCTGAATTTGAAGTAGAATTCAGCCGATTCAGCAGCGTGCCTTTCTACGATATTACTGTTTCCGAAGAAATGATTGAAAATCAGATTAAATCCTATACTTCACGCTTCGGAAAATACGAGCAAGTGGACATGGTTGAGGCAAAAGACATGGTGAAAGGTAAACTGACAGAACTTGAAAACGGCGATGTGAAAGAAGGTGGTATCAGCGTGGATGATGCAGTGCTCACGCCCGACTACATGAAAGACGAGGAGCAGAAAAGTCTTTTTGTAGGAAAAAACAAAGGCGAAACAGTGGTTTTCAATCCGCTGAAAGCATTTGAAAACGAAACAGAAATCAGCTCGCTGCTCAAAATCAAAAAAGAGGAAGTGAAAGATGTGACTTCGGATTTTCAACTGGAAATAAGCGGAATTACACGCTACGAGGAGGGTGAAGTTAATCAGGAATTGTTTGATAAAGTATACGGTGAAGGTACGGTAAGCTCTTTGGATGAGTTTAAGGAAAAGATTACCGCAAACATCAAAGAAAGCCTTACAGCTGACAGTCTGTACAAATTTAACATCGATGCCCGTCAGGCAGTGGTAAGCGAATTCAAGGACTTGCAGTTCCCCGAAGCATTCCTCAAACGTTGGCTTCTTGAAAACAACAAGGAATTGACACCTGAAAAAATTGAAGAGGATTATCCCAAAATGATCGAAGATCTGGTTTGGCAGCTGGCCAAAGATAAAATAGCCAAAGCGAACGAAATAAAAGTAGAAATGAGTGATGTGGAAGAATACGGCCGAAAAGTAGCCAAAGCTCAATTTGCACAGTACGGCATGGTAGGTCTGGGCGATGAAATACTTGACAACTACGTAAAAGACATGATGAAAAAGGAAGAA
Source organism: Paludibacteraceae bacterium (assembly GCA_018055865.1). Classification (GTDB taxonomy): domain Bacteria; phylum Bacteroidota; class Bacteroidia; order Bacteroidales; family Paludibacteraceae; genus UPXZ01. The sequence goes on from JAGPGR010000053.1 coordinate 2,690, forward strand.
ACCGTTCGCAATTTCATCGATCGGGCAGCCGAAGAAAAAGTGCTTGCCGTGATACATCAAAACGTCAAATTGGATGAAAAACAAATTTCAATTGAAGATTTCAATAAACTTTTTGAAACTACTGAAGCATAATTACTGAATAATAAGTCTGATAAAAAGGATAAAGCGAAGTCTGTGAGATTTCGCTTTTTTCAATAAGATAACTCAACTTTCGCAAGTTATTACTGACCAGTTGCAGAGAGGTTTGCTAACGGGCGACCTCGTCCGGTGAGCCGAAAAATCAGAGAGAGCGGCGTTGAAAATCGTCCTTGTTTGAGCCTGTACCAATGTTTCGTATTTAGAAACAGTTGAGGCGAGTTTGGACGATTTAGCCGATCGAACGCCAATTTTTCGAGTGAAGCGGGCGTAGTCTTGAATTTTTTGCTTACTTTTTGTTTCAAGACAAAAAGTAAGTCGGGGTGTAAGGGGCGGAAGCCCCTGTTCCTGAAAAAAAAACGTATATCTAACTGATTATCAGATACTATTGATTCGTATTCTTCTGATTAATAGAATAATATGAACTTGCGAAAGTTGAATAAGATAATAAGAGTTATCTCCTTCAAATTTAAAATCGTAAAATCGAAATCGAATAATTATTCTCAATAAAAACCTGTATCTTTGTTAGATAAATATATGAAACCTATTTGTTCTTTTTCATATCTGACAATTTGGCACATTTGAAAAATTGGCAGGATATTGGCAATAACCAATCAAATAAAATACTAAACAGTAAAAAAGTACATTATGGACAAAAGAAACGACTTCAGAAAATATGCTACCGGTCATCTGGGAATGAACGGACTGGCGCTCGATCAGTATGCACAGATAACAGATAATTATATTTCACCTTCCATCCTCGAGGAGCGTCAACTTAACGTGACCCAAATGGACGTTTTTTCACGACTGATGATGGACCGAATCATTTTTCTGGGTACACAGGTGGATGATTATACAGCCAATGTGATTCAGGCTCAATTGCTTTACCTGGATTCGGCCGATCCCGGAAAGGATATTTCTATATATCTCAATACTCCCGGCGGATCGGTGTATGCCGGACTTGGCATTTATGACACAATGCAGTTTATAAGCAGCGATGTGGCAACCATCTGTACCGGAATGGCAGCATCCATGGGTGCGGTATTGCTCGTGGCAGGCACTCGTGGCAAACGTTCGGCGCTGAAACATTCTCGTATCATGATACACCAGCCAAGTGGCGGCGCTCAGGGAGTGGCAGCCGATATGGAAATCAACCTGCGCGAAATGCTTAAAATTAAAAAAGAACTCTATCAAATTATAGCCGACCACTCCGGAAAAACCTACGAACAAATAGAAAAAGATTCCGACCGCGATTTTTGGATGACTTCACAGGAAGCCATGGAATACGGCATGATTGACCGCGTCTTGATCAAAGAAAAAAAATAATTATTGAGTTATGAGTTTTGAGTTTCGGGTTTTTGTAGCTCAAAACTCAAAACTGCTTACTCAAAACTAACGTTATATGGCAAAAAGTTCAAAACATTGCAGTTTCTGCGGCAGACCCGAAACTCAGATAGGATTTCTGATTATGGGCATGGATAGTACTCATATTTGTAACGAATGTGCTTTGCAAGCTGCTGAAATTGTGAAAGAAGCATCACAAGACAAATCCGGAATACCCAAACTTGATAAGGAAAAAGTACCCAAACCAAAGGAAATTAAAACTTTTCTGGATCAGTACGTGATTGGTCAGGAAGAAGCCAAGAAGTTTCTTTCGGTTGCAGTGTACAATCACTACAAAAGACTGATGCAGGAGAAACATAGCGATGAAGTGGAAATCGAAAAATCCAATATCATCATGGTGGGATACACCGGAACCGGAAAAACCCTGCTTGCCAAAACTATAGCCAAAAAACTGGATGTGCCTTTTACTATTGTAGATGCTACGGTGCTTACCGAAGCCGGATACGTGGGCGAGGACATCGAAAGTATCATCACACGACTGCTTCAGGTAGCCGATTACAACGTGAAACTAGCCGAAAGAGGTATCGTATTTATCGACGAAATAGATAAAATAGCACGTAAAGGAGATAATCCGAGTATCACACGCGATGTAAGCGGCGAAGGAGTTCAACAGGGATTACTCAAACTACTGGAAGGTTCGATGATAAATGTTCCGCCACAGGGAGGACGCAAACATCCCGAACAAAAATTTATACAGGTAAATACGCAGAATATACTTTTTATTTGCGGTGGAGCTTTCGACGGAATTGAAAAAAAAATAGCTCAACGCATGAATACACGCGTGGTAGGTTACGGAGCATCGCTGGAAACCGAAAACATCGACCGGCATAATATGCTGCAATACATTGCACCCCAGGATCTGAAATCATTCGGCCTTATACCCGAAATAATTGGCCGTTTGCCGGTTCTGACCTATCTCGAACCGCTTGAAAGAGATGCATTGCGCCGGATACTCACCGAGCCGAAAAACTCGATTATCAAACAATACATCAAGCTCTTCAAGATGGACCAGATAGAGTTGGTGTTTGAGCCGCAAGTGCTCGAATACATTGTAGATAAGGCCATTGAATTCAAACTGGGTGCCCGCGGACTGCGCTCCATTACTGAGACCATTATGATGGATGCCATGTACGAATCGCCGTCCAAAAAAGCGAAAGAATTGGTGATAACCCTTGAATACGCTCATTCTAAAATGGATAAAATGAGCGCCCACAGGCTTAAAATAGCTTAAAAATTGGTTTTGAAAAATAAATTTCAGATCAATAAATATCATATAATCAGATTGTTAGCTTAAAAATAGTAAAACAATCTGATTTTTTATTGCTCAGGTTGTTGTAAATTAGAAATCTCTTTATAATTTTGTTTATTACAAGTACACATGATACATTGTAAAAAATATTTTATTTTATTTTGTCAAATATAAAAAAATACTGTAATTTCGTTTCCATTCAATACGGGAAAAGATAAACATGACAATTCACTCGGATTTAACGTCACAATTAAAAAAGTATTTTGGCTTTGGCACCTTCAAGGGTAACCAGGAAGCCATTATCGGCAATGTACTTGCAGGAAAAGATACTTTTGTGCTGATGCCTACCGGAGGTGGAAAATCATTGTGCTATCAGCTTCCTGCTCTGATTTTGGAAGGCACCGCCATAATTGTTTCACCCCTGATAGCATTGATGAAAAATCAGGTGGACTCCATGCGAAATTTCAGCGAAGAAGATGGAATCGCCCATTTTTTGAACTCATCGCTTACACGCAGTGCAGTGGATCTGGTAAAAGAAGATTTGCTTTCGGGCAAAACAAAAATGCTATATGTGGCACCCGAATCGCTCACCAAAGAAGAAAATATTGAACTGCTCCGCCAGGTTAAAATCTCGTTTTATGCAATCGACGAGGCTCATTGTATATCGGAATGGGGACATGATTTTCGTCCGGAATACAGACGTATACGCCCCATTATCAGCGAGATAGGTGCTGCGCCTATCATAGCACTTACAGCCACTGCCACTCCCAAGGTACAGCACGACATTCAGAAAAACCTCACCATGCTCGATGCTACGGTTTTCAAGTCGTCGTTCAACCGGCCAAACCTGTATTACGAAGTAAGAGCTAAAAACAAAGATGTAGAAAAGGAAATCATCAAATACATCCGGTCACAACCCGGGAAATCCGGTATCATTTATTGTCTGAGCCGCAAAAGGGTAGAAGAACTGGCCGAAACGCTCCAGATAAATAATATCTCGGCGCTCCCTTATCATGCAGGAATGGATGCAGCAATACGTACCATGAATCAGGATAGTTTTCTGATGGAAAAGGTGGAAGTCATTGTAGCTACCATTGCCTTTGGAATGGGAATAGATAAGCCCGATGTGCGGTATGTGATTCATTACGATATTCCCAAAAGCCTCGAAGGCTACTACCAGGAAACCGGCAGAGGTGGACGCGACGGAGGTGAAGGAGCATGTATCACATTCTATTCTTACAAAGACCTGGATAAACTCCGGAAGTTTATGCAGGGTAAACCCATTGCCGAACAAGAAATCGGGAATCAATTATTACTGGAAACGCAGGCTTATGCCGAGTCGTCCGTATGTCGAAGAAAATTATTATTACATTATTTTGGAGAAGAATATCCACAGGATAATTGTGGAAGTTGCGATAATTGTATGAAGCCAAAAAAGATTATAGAAGGTCAGGAATTATTGGTTTTAATTCTTGAAACCGTTCAGCAGTTGAAAGAGAAATTCAAAGCCGAACACATAGTAGATATTCTTAAAGGAAATGAAACTTCCGACATCACGTCCTACCAGCACGACGAACTTGAAAACTACGGAGTGGCTGCCGATGAAGAAGACAAACTCCTGCACGCCGTTATCCGGCAGGCCATGATTGCCGGTTTCATCAGCAAGGACATCGAAACCTACGGAGTACTCAAACTTACACCGGCAGGTAAAGAATATCTGAAAAACCCCCAGCCATTTCCCATTGTGAAAGATACTGAATTCGAGGAAGATGAGGAGGATGTGTCTGGAAGAAGTGTAGGTGGAACTAGTGCTGCCGACGATGTGCTATTCTCCATACTCAAAGACCTGCGTAAAAAACTGTCGAAGAAGCTGGAAGTTCCTCCCTTCGTAATTTTTCAGGACCCATCGCTCGAGGCAATGGCAACCACCTACCCGGTGACCATGGACGAACTGCAGAATATACCCGGCGTTGGGGCAGGCAAAGCAAAACGGTATGGCGAGGAATTTCTTAAAGTGATTAAAGAACACGTAAAGGAAAATGACATCATTCGCCCCGAAGATTTAAGAGTACGCACTGTAGCTAATAAATCAAAGCTGAAAGTCTCTATCATTCAGGCTATTGACAGAAAAATAGCGCTTGACGATATTGCCCTTTCAAAAGGACTGGACATTAACGAACTGCTGGAAGAACTGGAAGCAATCGTGTACTCAGGCACCAAAATTAACATCAATTATTTTCTGGAAGAAATAATGGATCCGGATAAAGTGGATGAAATATTTGATTATTTCAACAATGCTGAAACCGACAAATTAAATGTAGCCTTGGATGAACTGGGTGAGGACGATTTTACCGAGGCGGAGATTCGGCTTGTACGAATTAAATTTTTGTCGGAAGTCGGAAATTAAGTTCTGAATTAATAAATCGTTACCCAAATCTGAATCATTCAATCAGAAAATCAGATTGGTAAGATAGCCTTTTTCTTGTGTAGAAAGCGGACAAAATGACCTAAAAAAACATTTTTTTTAATTATTGAAAATTAGCACTATTTTTCAAAAAAAAACTATGTATATTTGTGACAAATAAGATTTTTTTACATAACAAAGGAATTTCTCCATATCCTGCCGCTATAAAATATCACAAAAAACAAATACAAATCACCTGCAAATGTAAAATAAAAACATGACGAATTCGAAATTCACTATACCCCGTTGGTTTAGAAATATTTACATTTTTTACAAAGAAGGGTTTCAAAATATGACAGTCGGACGAACCCTATGGGCAGTAGTTCTCATCAAACTGTTCATCATGTTTGCCATTTTAAAAGTATTCTTTTTCCCCAATTTTCTCAACTCAAAATTTGAAAAAGAGGAGGAAAAGGCCAATTATGTAAATACAGAACTTGTAGAAAGATCTGCAGCCACCATACCAACCGATTCGGCTTCAAATCAATGATAGTTAGGTAAAAAACATTTATACAATTAAACTAAAAATCTATGGAATTATTAAGTACATCACTGGTCGATTGGTCAAGAGGCCAATTTGCCCTCACAGCCATGTATCACTGGCTTTTTGTACCTCTTACCCTGGGGCTTGGAGTCATTCAGGCTATTATGGAAACAATTTATGTAAAGACCGGTAAAGAAGAATGGAAGAAAGCCGCCAAATTCTGGATGACAGTCTTTGGTATTAACTTCGCTATCGGAGTTGCAACGGGAATTATTCTTGAATTCCAGTTTGGAACTAACTGGTCAAACTACAGTTTTTTTGTTGGAGATATCTTTGGAGCACCGCTGGCGATTGAAGGCATTTTGGCATTCTTCATGGAAGCCACTTTTATTTCCATCATGTTTTTCGGATGGAATAAAGTGAGCAAAGGAATGCACCTGGCTGCTACGTGGCTCACCATTACCGGAGCTACTCTCTCTGCACTTTGGATTCTGGTTGCCAATGCATGGATGCAGCTTCCGCTCGGTATGGAATTTAATCCAACTACAGTTCGCAATGAAATGGTCGATTTTTGGACTATCCTATCATCGCCTGTCGCCATCAATAAATTCTTACATGCAGTAGCCTCTGGCTGGGTCGAAGCCTCAGTAATAGTTTTGGGCATAAGTTCCTGGTATTTATTGAAGAAACGGGATGTGGAATTTGCAAAGAGAAGCATTAAAGTCGCGGCGTCTTTTGGATTGTTTGCTGTGCTTTTTATCATCTATACAGGACACGGATCGGCTCAGCAAATTGCTAAGCATCAACCTATGAAACTGGCTGTGATGGAAGGACTTTACGAAGGTCAGGAAGGTGCTCCGCTGGTGGCAATGGGAATTGTTAATCCTAATAAAGAAAAGTACAATGACGATGTGGACCCTGTTGTAATGGCTATCGAATTTCCTAAAATGCTTTCATGGCTGTCATTTGGTGATTTGAATGCCTACGTTCCCGGAATCAGAAACATCGTTGACGGCGGATACACAAAA
>JAGPGR010000342.1 GCA_018055865.1 Paludibacteraceae bacterium
CCTTATATGGGCGAAGACAGCGTTGCTCCATTTCTAACATACGAAAATAAATGGGCTATTGTGCTGGCTCTGACTTCTAATAAGGGGGCTTCCGATTTTCAGTATATAGAATAAGATGGCGAAAAACTCTTTGAAAAAGTGCTGAAAACCTCCAAAAAATGGGGAACGGATGAAAATATGATGTTTGTGGTTGGTGCTACCAAAGCCGAAATGTTGGCTGATATTCGAAAAATAATTCCCACTCACTTTCTGCTGGTTCCGGGAATAGGTGCTCAGGGAGGCAGCCTGCAAGAAGTGGCAAAATACGGGATGACAGACGAATGCGGATTATTGGTAAATTCATCCCGTCAGATTATTTATGCTTCATCTGAAACAGATTTTGCTGAAAAAGCACGTGAAGAAGCGTTGAAAGTACAACAAGAGATGAGTAAAATTCTGCCCCCTAACCCCCTGAAGGGGGAATAAGATGGACTGTTCATCATTTTACAACGCAAAAAGTTTTGCTTAATACAACTATTCAAATTTCATTAACTAATAATATCCGTACCAAAACTCTCCCTTCAGAGGGTTCCGGGGCATCTTATTATGTCACAATTCACTCAATCCCAAAAACTGGCCGATTTGACTGAGCTTTTTGAAGCCATCATCTACAAGCGGAAAGCAGCAGAAACAATCCATAAGTTTCAACCAACCACAATTGCCAACATTACACCCGATGATGTGGTAGTATTTGTACATCAGCTTGTTGATTCCCATTATCCGATGGAAGACATTAAATCGGGAATCAACAAATTGCTCAACGTACTTCGACGCCCACTGGATGATTTTCCTTACGAAAAACCACATACAGATAGTTTCTTCGGCATTTGTATTCAGAATAATGCAGAAGTAATCAGCCGCTTAAATACTATCCGTCCATATATTCTTGAAATCAATAAAAAAGAATTTACCGAAAAAATCAAATCACTTCTGATTACGCTTTGGACCGACGTTCAGAAATTTACGGATTACTATTTAATCAAAGAAAATATACTTTTCCCGCTGATAGAAAAAAATATTGCCGATTATCGTTGCATTGCTGTGATGTGGTCAGTTCACGATGATATCAGAAGAAATATCAACGAACTACTTGATATCCTGAAGTTTGATAATACTGATTTACAACGATTGAACCGTTTGACGGGTGATATTTTTTACAATATCTACACCATTATTTTCAGGGAAGAACGATTACTGTATCCTTATATTCAGAAATTTGTTCCAACTGATGAAATTGAAGCGATTTGGAATGAAAGTATCGAATCCGGTTTCCCTTACATCAATCCACCGAAAAAAGAAAACGCAATTGAAGAAAATAAAATCCCTTCAGAATTGATAGACATGAAAAGCGGACAGCTCACTGCTGAACAAATTGTGTTAATATTCAGTCATTTGCCGGTAGATATCACTTTTGTAGATGAAAATAACAAAGTACGTTTTTTTTCAACGCCAAAAGAGCGCATTTTTCACCGCACGAATGCTGTAATAGGCCGCGATGTGCACAATTGCCATCCGAAAGAAAGTGTACATGTAGTGGAGCAAATTGTGGAGGCTTTCAGAGCGGGTAAAAAAGACAAAGCCGATTTCTGGATAAGCATGCGAAACGGCAAACGCGTTCTTATTCAGTACTTTGCTGTGCGAAATGAGCAAAACGAGTACAAAGGTGTGATTGAAGTTACTCAGGAAATAAGCGAAATTCAGAAATTGGAAGGCGACAGAAGAATTCTGGATTGGGAGGAATAATGTCTGAACTATGATTTTTAGGAATAAAATGATTTCGTTGAAAAAATCAATAAGTCCGTTTTCAAACTGCACATGTTCTATATCATAACTTCTTTGTCCCAAAAAACTATTTTGTCTGTTTTAGTCATATAAATCAAGAAAAACAACGTTCAGACAATGCTAACACTCATTTCACCTGCCAAAATTCAGAACTTCAATCCGCAAGTTCTGAATTCAGACTACACACAACCAGTATTTCTGAAAGAAGCAAACATGCTGGCAAAGCAACTAAGCTCCTACTCCATCAGCGAACTTGCGGCTTTGCTGCATGTCAATTCAAAAATTGCCGAAGAAAATGTGAATCGATATTTTCACTGGGAAACACCTTTCAAACCGGAGAATTCAAAACAAGCCATTTATACATACAACGGAGAAGTATATCGCGGATTGGATGCAGCGACCCTCCAGCGGGATGAAATTCAGTATCTGCAAAATCACTTACGAATTATGTCAGGACTTTACGGTGTATTAAAGCCACTTGATTTAATTCAGCCCTACCGCCTGGACGTAAAAGACAGACTCACGACCGAAAATGGTATCGATTTATATGCATTCTGGAAAACGCGTGTCACCAAAGAAATATCAAAAGCGCTCAAAATTTCTGACAATCCGAAAGTTTTACTTAATCTGGCGTCGGCAGAATACACCCGAATGCTGGATATAAAGAAGTTGAGTGCACGCATTATCGAATTTGATTTTATACAATATAATCCCGATACCGATGCATTCAAACCAATCACTATTTACCTGAAAAAAGCCCGGGGCTTAATGGTACGTTTTGTAGCTCAAAACCGTATCACCAATCCGGAAGATTTGAAAGCATTTTCAAGCGATGGATATTGGTACAGTGAACAATTTTCAGGTGAAAACAAAATGGTTTTTATCAGGTAAATATTAAACTGTTTTTTAATTCGAAAAAAAAAATTAAAAAACACCCCCTAAAGTTGCTTTATTATTGATTAATGCAGTTGAACTCTCCCTTAAGGTAAATGAAGGGCAGATTAGTTACCGCTTTTCTTTTGTTCAATACTAACCTTCCGTTTTTTCCGAAACAATCTCAGTAGCATCACTGTTTTTCAACAAGCCAACT
>JAGPGR010000343.1 GCA_018055865.1 Paludibacteraceae bacterium
GTTCGTAGGTATATCCAAATATCCGGCTAACAAAGCCCGCGAAGCTTTCCGTATTCTGCGTGAAAATGGTACACCGTGTCTTATCTACTAGGACAAATACAATTTAATGACACGCGATGTGGAACAATCCATGTTTCCGCTGATGGAGGAAAAAGGGGTGGGATTTATCAGTTTTTCACCGCTTGCACAAGGCTTGCTGAGCGACAAATACCTGAAGGGAATTCCCGAAAAATCGCGCGCAGCGCAATCTTTCGGCTTCCTGCAGAAAGACCAGATAACGCCGGAAATGGTGACAAAAATCCGAAAATTGAATGATTTTGCAAAAAAACGGAAACAATCGCTGGCTCAAATGGCACTTGCCTGGTGTCTGAACGATAAGCGGGTAACCTCTGTCATTGTAGGAACAAGCTCCGTCGGTCAGCTGAAAGACAACATCAAAGCACTGAATAATCTAGACTTCTCGGATGAAGAATTGTGGCTGATGGGAGAAATTGCTGCTCAGTAGTCTGTAACTTTCGGACAAAATAAAGGCTGAAAAATCTCTTTACTTTTTCAGCCATTTTTTGTTTTAATACTTTATTTTATCATCCTTTTCGCTCCAGAGTTCGAATGCACGAATAGCTTCACCGGGAAGCAACCTTTTGGTCTCAATTCTCCGCTCAGAAGGGCTCAGATCTATTTCATCATAAATAAACGAATCGTCAAATCCGATTTTTTTGGCATCAGTCTTGGTATTGGCATAAAAAAGGCGGTCGAAATGTGCCCAATATGAAGCTCCCAAACACATGGGGCATGGCTCACAAGAAGTGTAAAGCGTACAGCCTTCCAAATTGAATGTGCCAAGTTTTTTTGAAGCTTTTCGAATAGCATCAATTTCGGCATGTGCTGTTGGGTCATTCTTAGCTGTCACACGATTAACTCCCGTGGCAATAATCTTATTGTCTTTAACTATCACTGCTCCGAAAGGTCCACCGCCCTTTTTTACATTTTGTATCGACAGAGAAATGGCTTTTCGCATAAATTTTTCGTGTTCATCCATAATTGAGCGTTTTTTTAAAAATAAATAACACTACAAATATAGCGTTTAAGTTGATAATAAACAATCACCTGCAAACTTAATTTTAAGCCCGTTCATCGGTAGCAATGGTATTTTTTTACCGATTCACTTGCAACAGCAGCCGAATTTTTCGTACTTTGCACATCAAATCAAAAACTCACAAAAAAACAACGAAAAATAATGATAAAAGAAAAAATCAGAGCCGGAAGAAATCAAACTCTGACACTCAGCGAAGAGGAACGAGTGCAATTATCTGACAATCTCTTCATTCCCGAAAAGAACGAAAGGCTGGCAACTGAAAAGATTTTGAACAAAACAATTCTGTCCGATTTATTTGATGTATTGGATTATCTGCCCGAAAGTTTTGCCGATTTGATTATTATTGACCCGCCTTATAATTTAAGCCGCGATTTTCATGGATTCAAATTCAAAGCCACTGATTCGGAAAGATATTCGGACTACCTCCGCTCCTGGTTCCCGAAAATAGTAAGAACGCTGAAACCAAACGGATCGCTCTATCTGTGCGGCGACTGGAAAAACACTTCGGTACTTCAGCAGGTGATGAGTGAGCATCTGACTGTACTGAACCGCATCACCTGGCAGCGCGAAAAAGGACGCGGAGCCAAAAAAAACTGGAAAAACGGGATGGAAGACATCTGGTTTGGCGTGAAAAATCCGGATGACTACTATTTCGATGTGGAGGCAGTGAAAATGAAACGTCAGGTAATAGCACCTTACAAAAAAAACGGTAAACCTAAAGACTGGCAGGAAACCGACGAAGGGAATTTCCGGCTTACTTACCCATCCAATTTTTGGGACGATATCAGTATTCCTTTCTGGTCGATGCCCGAAAATACGGATCATCCCACCCAAAAGCCCGAAAAATTGATTGCAAAACTGATACTGGCCAGCTGCCCGAAAGACGGAATTGTATTTGATCCTTTTCTGGGATCCGGCACAACTTCCGTTGTTGCTAAAAAGCTTTGCAGGAAATATTCAGGGATTGAGATGAACAAAGAATATGCACTCTGGGCCGAAAAAAGATTGCTGCAGTGTGAACAATTTCCCCAAATTCAGGGTTATTTTGAGGAAGTTTTTTGGGAAAGGAATACGTTGAAATTCAGAAAAAATTGATTCTAACCTATTTAATTTGATTAGAGAATATTTTCTCCGATTTTTATTTCATTCCTGCCTTCCCTGTCAATTCGCTTTCACAGTATTACTGAAAATCAGTAAACTATTAACTAACAAACTATTAACTCGCATATGATTTTAGATATTGGACTTATTGTCGTCGGTTTTATATTTCTGATTAAAGGTGCCGACTGGCTCGTGGGTGGTGCTTCCGGTCTGGCCAGGAAACACAATGTTTCGGACCTGGTTATCGGTCTCACCATTGTTGCTTTCGGAACTTCGGCGCCCGAACTGGTTGTAAACTCCATTGCTTCCATTGATAAGCATTCAGACATTGTTTACGGAAACATAATCGGGAGCAATAATTTTAATCTGTTTTTAATTCTGGGGACTGTAGCACTGATTTTCCCTGTAACGGTTCAGCGGAGCATGATCCGGAAGGAAATTCCTTTTTCACTGGCTATTACGTTACTGCTCCTGGTATTATCCAACGCCATTCTGGGACAAAAAGAAAACATTTTGACCCGATTCGAAGCATTTATTTTTCTGCTTCTTTTCATTGCGTTTTTATACTATACGTTCACACAATCTGCCAACGAAGAAAATATTGAAGCTATTCAGACCAAACCCATGACTACGGGTAAAATCTGGGCTCTCATCGTCATTGGATTGAGTTTGCTTGTTGCGGGAGGCA
>JAGPGR010000054.1 GCA_018055865.1 Paludibacteraceae bacterium
CCCGATATCCAGTATTGTTGCATCGTATTTTCCCAGAATACTGGTTATGGCATTGGTCACACCGGGTTTGTCTTCGCCCGTAATGTTAATCAGAATTATTTCGCTTTTCATTGTTTTCTTTTTCTAAAATTGTAATTTTCTCAGATTCTTTCTCTTTCTCAGATTCTTTTTCATTTACTAAATCTTTCTCTTTCTTCAATTCTTTCTCCTTGTCCAAAGCTTTGTTTTTGACAGTATCTTTCTCTTTGTTTTTCTCCATGTCAATGACCGAATCTTTTACTATTTTTTTCTCTTTTTCTTTCTCTTTTTCTTTCAATTTCATTTTTTGTTTCTCTTCTTTTGTTGCCCCTTTTTCGACGAAACGGGTATAAGTATCGAGCACATAAGGCACATATCGGAGTGTTTCTGTGCCACCGAAAGATCCGTATTTTACCACCGAATCTCTGTAAAATTCAACCTCATCCAGTTTCTCCAGAAAAAATTCAGTGTTTTCAAACCAGATATGAGGATTCTTCCCGTATCGCTTCGTAAGAGCCATTGCGTCCAGTACGCGTGCAGGACCGGCATTGTAGCTTGCCAGAATAAATTTGATCCGTTCTTCTTTGTCCTCAATTTCCTTATACAACTGATCCAGGTATTTGATGTATTCGGTGCCTGCTGCAATGTTTTTAGCCGGATTTTCGATGTCAAAACTATCAACACCATAGATGAGAGCCGTGCCGGGCATGAGTTGCATAACTCCCCGGGCACCCGCCCACGACACTGCTGTGCTGTCGAAGCCTGATTCGGCATATCCCACTGCAGCCAGCAGCCGCCAGTCCCAGTCAATTCGCGCGGCATTCTGTTTGAACAATTCATCGTAAGGTGAAATAGCGCCTTTGGGGAAAGGTACTTTTTTGAAAGCAAAATACGGATTGTTCAACCAATAGATATTTTGCAGCCGGGCTTGCAGTTTTTTTGTACTTTCCAGGTTTCCCCAACTTAGTATGCTGTCTGTCAGTGCCTTGTTTTTTTTGGGGATGAGCCAGCCGTTGCGCTGACTGAAGCCTACCGGTACACGGATATCCAGTTGCCGGCTGAATCTTTTTTGCAACAAAGCCTTGTGTCTGAACGAAATAGTGAATGGGATTATTCCATTGGCTACCTGAAGCATCAGGTCATCGGTACTTACCGAGTCGGGTGCAAACCGAATGATGATTTTTCCACCTGTTTCGTTGTTGAGAGTCCGCAAGCGCTTATGATAAATGCTGTTTTTCTTCACCCATACCTGTTTGTCCGCCAGCCCGTTCACATCCGTAATGGCATCGCGCTTCACCAACTGCACCAATACCATGTAAGACTCTTCCTGAGGGAATACAAAGTTAAATTCCTGTTTGAGGTCGGTAGTTTCTACGCTGTTGAAAATGGAAATATCGGCCATTCCGCGCCGAAGCAAGTCGGTTATTTCATCATCGCTGTTCACCACGTATACCGAAAGCGGAAGATTAAGGTGTTCGGCCAGGGCCAGGGCCAGTTCGTAGTCGTACCCCATCGGATCTCCGTTGTATTCGAAGTAAGAAGTGGCATCGTATTGGGTAACCACTCGCAGCGTATCTTTATCAGTGTGTTTAACCGGCGCAAGCGGAGCTTTTTTGTACTCTGCCGACTGATTGTAGGTACATGCCGTAAGCAGAATACCGAAAATCAGGACTGCGAAACCGTTTTTTTTACTCATCATGAGCAATTATACATGTTGGATATTTTTCGGGTCAATGGTTTCCATTCCGTTCATTCTCAACCACACCTGTGCAGTAGCCAGTACATCTTTCTGGCAGTAAACGGCTATTCTGGGCAAATCATCTTCCTGATAAAAAACACGGGCTACCTGGCTGCCGTCTATGTCATCTTTGGGTGTAGGGATGCCAAAAACGGCGGTCAGCAGTTTCAGCGAGGCAAAATTTTTGTAATCGCCGAATTTCCAGAAATCGAGTGTGTCAAGCAGATTCACTTCCCAGGGCTTTTTACCGTTGAGCTGAAGGGCGTTGGGCAGCGGTATGCGATGGATAAGCATGCGCCGGCAAATATACGGAATGTCAAATTCCTTGATGTTATGTCCGCAGAAATTATGATTGGGTGAGGTGAAAAATTTGTTTATCAGCTCACAGAACTCACTAAGTAGTTTTTTCTCCTCTTTATCGGCAAAAGATTTAGTCCGGAAATGCATCGTTTCGTCTTTATAATAAATAAATCCGACTGAAATGCACACTATCCGGCCGAATTCGGCATAAATGCCGGCATTGGTGGCGTATCCTTCTGCTGCCGATGTCTCTGTGCCGTATTTTTCGGGAGTTTTTCGCTGCAGGAGTGCGAATTTGTCTTCCCACAGGTGTTGCATTTCTGCGGGTAATTCACCGAAATCAGCTGTCTGAGGCACTGTTTCAATGTCAATAAACATGATTTTCAGCAGCGAAGTATCCATAGTCTTTATTTTTTTTTATTCAGGTTGTTTTCTATATACTTGGTCAGAATATCAATGGCAATGTGATTATTGCCACCCTGAGGAATAATCAGATCTGCAAATCGTTTGGATGGTTCGATGAATTGCAGGTGCATGGGTTTTACGGTCAACTCGTAGCGTTCCATTACTTTATTCACTGATCGTCCGCGTTCTACAATATCCCGGTTTATCACCCGTATGAGGCGGTCGTCGGCGTCGGCATCCACAAAAACCTTCAAATCGAGCAGTTTGCGAAGTTCTGCATTGTACAGGATCAGTATTCCTTCCACTATGATCACATCTGTGGGTTTTACGGGGATAGTTTCACTGGCACGGGTGCAGGTGAGGTAGGAGTAAATAGGCTGGTCGATATCATGCCCTTTCTTCAACTCTTTCAGGTGCTTTATCAGTAATTCCCATTCTAAGGAATCCGGGTGATCAAAATTAATCTCGAGTCTGTCTTCCAGCGGAAGATGACTGCTGTCTTTGTAATACGAGTCCTGGGGCAGAATGACTACTTCGCCCTGAGGAAGCCGTTCGAGGATTTTGCGCACTACGGTGGTTTTTCCGGAGCCTGTGCCTCCTGCTATTCCAATTATAAGCATGGTATGTTGTAGATTTAATATTTCAGGGCACTAAAATAAGTATTTTTTTTTAATTTCAGGAGGTTTTGAGGCTCTTTTCGGCTGGAAAAAATGAATGTTGCCGCGAAGTGAACAAATATACTTACTGAAAAATGGTATATGGCACATCTTCAATGCGCTTTTACGTTACTCTTATTGCCTTTTTTTACTGTAAATTATTTCAGTTCATTCAAACCTTTGCAGTCGTCCATTTGTTATTATTACTACAAAGTCATACTGATTTTTCATAAAACCAGTTAATTGATTCTTTAATACTACGAATTTCATTAATTAAACGAATAAATTAGTGTAATTTGTGGTTAAAATTGAAAACAGAAGTGTGGCTTTTATTTTTTTGATTAATTCTGAGTTGAATAGAACAAGTTAAGACGAGTTTCACATTTAAAAAAAACGGTATGGAAAACGAACTGAAAATTACGGTAGTTAAAAACGGTCCGCTCAAAGTGGAAGGCGAATTGAAACTGATTATGCCCAACGGCGAAGAAAAGGTACAAAAAAATGCATTTCTGTGCCGCTGTGGCGGGAGCAGCAACAAGCCATTCTGCGACGGAACGCACAGAAAGATTGGCTTTGAAGCCGAATAATCAATCCGGTTTTTGGAATGACAGGTAAAGAATTACACTCTTTATCTGTTTTTTTTACCATCCATTCTATTTTTAACGTTAATTGCAGTACATTTATAGCAGGTATTCTCTTTTTTATGTTAATTTTGTGCCAAAATAGATGATTGAATGGATAGATTACGTTTCAGAAGTTTGGCGAGCGGAAGCAGTGGAAATTGTTATTTTTTGGGGAACGCTTCGTATGGTATTCTGATAGATGCAGGTGTGGGAGTGCGTAATACGCGCAAATTCCTGAAAACTATGGGGCTCGATTACTACAACATCTGGGGAATATTTGTAACGCATGACCATGCGGATCATATAAAAGCAGTAGGAGCTATTGGCGAAAAATTTAACGTGCCGGTGTACACCACACGTGAGATTCATGAGGGCATCAACCGTAATTACTGCGTAACCCAGAAACTGTTCTCTTCGCAGCGATTTATACAGGTAGGAGAGGAAACGGTGATAGGCGATTTCAGAATTACGGCATTTCCCGTTTCGCACGATGCAACCGATAGCGTGGGCTATTCGGTGGAATACCGGGGGACGACCTTTACATTCGCTACCGATCTGGGATATGTAAGTGACCATGCTGCTCAGTATTTGGTAAATTCCGATTGCCTGGTACTCGAAGCCAATTACGATGAATATATGCTTGAAAACGGTCCTTATCCCCTTGTTTTGCAGACAAGAATCAAGTCGGATACCGGGCATTTGTGCAATATGCAGACTGCCGCATTTCTGGCCGGGAACTATACCGAAAGGTGGAAATACGTCTTTCTTTGCCATTTGAGCAAAGAAAATAATTTGCCGGAGCTGGCATATTCCACCATCACCGAACACCTGAAAGTTCAGATGATCACTTTCGAAGGAATTACAGAAATTGTACCTCTGGAGCGTACAGAACCTTCCCGAATGTACATTTTCGACTAAATAACAACAGTTTGCAGTCAGCAGTCAGCAGTTTGCAGTCAGCAGTTAGCAGTTTGCGGTTAGCAGTTGTTAGTCTGCAAACTACAAAATGTATTTACTTTACAAACTTTCTAACTTTACAAACTTTCTAACTTTACGAACTTTACGAACTTTACAAACTTTCAAACTTTACAAACTTTACAAACTTTACAAACTATAAAAGAATCCATGTCCTCAAAACTTGTTCTGATACCCACTTACAACGAAAAGGAAAATATTGAAAGTATTATCCGCACCGTTTTTGCTCTCGAAGGTGAATTTCACATTCTGGTGATTGACGACGGCTCGCCCGATGGAACAGGTGAAATAGTTAAACGGATGATTACCATATTTCCTGATCGCCTTTTCATTCTGGAAAGAAGCGGAAAACTGGGTCTGGGTACGGCTTACATAGCCGGCTTCAGGTGGGCACTGGAACACGATTACGACTATGTTTTTGAGATGGATGCCGATTTCTCGCACAATCCCGAAGATTTGCCCCGATTGCTCAATGCCTGCGAAAACGAAGGAGCTGATCTGGCAATCGGTTCCAGGTATATAAGTGGGGTAAATGTGGTAAACTGGCCTATCGGCCGGGTGTTGATGTCTTACTTTGCTTCCAGGTACGTAAGATTTGTTACAGGAATGAAAATTGCAGACACCACAGCCGGATTCAAGTGCTACAGGCGTGAAGTGCTCCAAACCATTGAACTGGATAAAATCCGCTTCAAAGGGTATGCTTTTCAGATTGAAATGAAATTTACCGCTTATAAATGCGGTTTTATCCTGAAAGAAGTTCCCATCATCTTCATCAACAGGCGACTCGGAACTTCAAAAATGAGCGGAGGAATTTTCTCGGAAGCATTTGGCGGCGTCATTCAGTTGAAGATAAACAGCCTCACCCGTAAATATCCTCAGAAACCTCCAAAAAGCTGAAAGATGTTTTCTTAAATCGTATAACCTATTAATCACTTCATTATGAAACAATTAATCTTCAATGCCCACATTGTGAATGAAGGGCGGATAATGAAAGGAGCTGTACTGATAGACGGCGAATATATCGAAAAAGTATTCAGTGACGGTGAATTGGTTGAGGTTGATAGTTCAACGGAGAAAATTGATGCTGAAGGACTTTGGCTCATGCCCGGAGTGATCGACGATCAGGTCCATTTTCGCGAACCGGGTCTGACCTATAAAGGCGATATTTTTACAGAAAGCCGGGCAGCAGTGGCGGGAGGCGTAACTTCGTATATGGAAATGCCTAACACAAGACCTCAAACAACTACTTTTGAGTTACTTGAAGAAAAATTTGCGCTTGCAGCTTCCAAATCGCTCGCCAACTATTCATTTTATATGGGTGCCACCAATACCAACATCAGGGAACTGACGAAGGTGAATCCACGTGAAGTCTGTGGCATCAAAGTATTTATGGGTTCATCCACCGGCAATATGCTGGTAAACGATATCGACGCATTGAACCGGATTTTCGACGAATCGCCCACGCTCATTGCCACACATTGCGAAGATGAGGAAATTATACACCGGAATTTGCAGTATTACAAAAGTATGTACAGTGACAGCATTGGTGTGGAATTTCATCCGCTCATCCGCTCGGAAGAAGCGTGTTTCAAATCCTCGTCGTATGCTGTGGAACTGGCTCACAAGCACAACAGCCGCCTGCATATTCTGCATCTTTCCACAGCTGCCGAGTTAGTACTTTTCAATGAGAATACGCCTTTGAAAGACAAATTGATTACGGCCGAAGCGTGTGTGCATCATTTGTGGTTTTCGGACCGGGATTATGCAGCCCTGGGAAATAAAATAAAGTGGAATCCGGCTATCAAAAAAGAATCGGACCGGCAAACGCTCATTGATGCTGTGAACAGCAATAAAATAGATGTGGTAGCTACCGATCACGCACCCCACACGTGGGAAGAAAAACAGGGAAACTGCTATGAGGCATATTCAGGAGGACCGCTCGTGCAGCATTCGCTCACAGCCATGCTTCAGCTGGCCAAACAGGGCTATTTTACGGTCGAAAAAGTGGTGGAGAAAATGTGTCATGCGCCTGCAGACTTATTCAGAATTGAGAATCGGGGCTACATCCGCCCGGGTTATTTCGCCGATCTGGTTCTAGTCGATCCTTCCTTATCGCAGCAGGTTACAACTGAAAATATATTGTATAAATGCGGCTGGTCGCCTTTCGAAGGCGAAACGTTCGATTCTGTGGTTGTCCGTACATTTGTCAACGGACAAACCGTTTTCAACAACGGAGTTTTTGATGAAAATATTCGCGGAAAACGTTTGACATTCAATGTGTAGTGTCATTGTTTTTATTGTTTAATTCAATTTTTAAAATGAATGGAAATTCTGGTATTATCAATTCTTTTTTTATTCAACGGTTTTTTCTCTCTTTCTGAAATAGCCATTGTTTCGAGCAAAACAACCAGGCTTGAACAGCACCGGGGCACAGGACACAAAGGAGCTGCCACGGCGCTCAAGTTGCGTGCTGAGTCCGAAATGTTTCTTTCGGCCGTTCAGGTGGGCATTACGCTGATAAGCCTCATTACCGGAGCTTACAGTGGTGTGAGCCTGGCCGGGAATGTTACTCCGTTTTTCGAACAGTTCGATGCCTTGCGACCCTACGCAAATGGCATTAGCATTGTGGTTATTATGTTTCTCATCACCTATTTCTCCATCGTTATCGGCGAACTTGTGCCCAAAACCATTGCACTGGGTAACCCCGAGAAAGTGGCAATACGGGTAGCGCCGCTCATCCATTTTTTCAGTAAACTGTTCTATCCGTTTGTCAAATTGCTTTCGGCCTCTACCAAACTGATTACTTCCACCTTTGGCATCGAAAAACAATCGGAACACATGACTGAATCGGAGTTGCGCCAAATGATCAAAACGGCTTCGTTGGAGGGAATTATTGAAGAAGGACAGAACGATATACACGAAAAAGTCTTCAATTTTTCGGACAAGAGAGCCAGACACCTGATGACTCACCGCATAGAAGTGGAGTGGATA
Organism: Paludibacteraceae bacterium; assembly: GCA_018055865.1. Lineage (GTDB taxonomy): Bacteria > Bacteroidota > Bacteroidia > Bacteroidales > Paludibacteraceae > UPXZ01. The sequence continues at coordinate 7,707 of JAGPGR010000054.1, forward strand.
GACCTGAATGAATCGGAAGAGGAAATACGGGAAGAAATAGAAAACTGCCAGCACAGCAAGATTGTTTGCTGCCACGATACGCTTGATAATCTGGCCGGAGTGCTCCTTATCCGCGATTACTACAAAGCCATTTTGCTCAAAAAAGAATTCAAAGTGGAGGATTTGATTACGCAACCCGTGGTTATCCACGAGAAAACATCAGCTCCCATAGTGCTGAAAAATCTCAAGCAAAGCAGTTCGCACTTCTGTGTGGTGGTGGACGAATACGGTGACTTTCAGGGAATTGTAACCTTTCACGATATTATGGAAAACCTGGTAGGTTTGATTCCTGATGAAGGTGAAATAGAGGAGCCGGACTATTTTGTGCGCGAAGATAAATCCGTACTGATCAACGGTGACGCTCCTATCGAAACACTGACTGAGATTATCAAAGAACTGGATGTGGATTTTGAACTGATAGACTATGCTACTGTGGCAGGTTTTATCATCGATCAGGTGAACGAAATACCCCGCGTGGGCGACAAGATAGAATACCTGGATTATACACTTGAAATAGTGGATATGGACGGCAACAGGATAGATAAAATTCTGATTACCAAAAAACAGGATCAGGAAGAAAATAGCTGATACGGAAAATGAGAAAAATACTAATTTACGGCTTAGGTGTGATACTGACGTTGCTTTTCACCCATTGTACCACAGAAAATAAAGAATATACGTTCAACAAAGGCCAGGTTTACGGCACCTACTATTCCATCACCTACCTGCATCCGCGCAAAGCAGATTTGAAGCAGCAAATAGAGGAAAAATTCAGCGAATTCGACAATTCTCTTTCTACTTTCAATCCGAATTCCATCATTTCCCGAATCAACCGTAACGACACCACCGTACTTACCGATGCCTATTTTGAATCAATGTACAACGCTGCACGACAGGTTTCCGAAAAATCGGGCGGTGCTTTTGATATCACTGTAGCACCTCTGGTCAACGCCTGGGGATTTGGTTTCGGTAATCATGAGCACACGGACGTACCCCGGGTCGATTCCATCCTGCCTTTTGTGGGGTACACCCTTATTACCTTGAAAGAAGGTCGGTTAATTAAAAAAGACCCGCGTACCATGCTGGATGCCAGCGCCATAGCCAAAGGGCAGAGTTGCGATGTGATAGGCCGGCTGCTCGAAGAAAACGGGTGTGTGAATTACATGGTTGAAATTGGAGGTGAGGTGATGTGTAAAGGCCTGAATCCGAAAGGGGAGAAGTGGCACATCGGCATTGATAAGCCCGCCGACGACCCTGCTAACGAAGACGGCGAGCTTCAGGCCATCCTGGCTTTGAGCGATGCAGGACTGGCCACTTCGGGCAATTACCGCCAGTATTACTATCGCGACGGCAAAAAATACGCCCACACCATAGAACCCCGAACCGGATATCCTGTCAATCACAACCTGCTGAGCGCCACAGTAGTGGCTCCAACCTGCATGCAGGCCGATGCTTATGCCACCACTTTTATGGTGCTTGGCGCAGATAGCAGCATGCTCCTGTGCAATTCCATTCCCGGTATGGATTGTTACCTCATTTATCAGGGAGAA
>JAGPGR010000055.1 GCA_018055865.1 Paludibacteraceae bacterium
TGTGAGTGAAGCCCGCATGTACATGTACCCTTCACATTCACAAAATAAAAAAGGAACTTCGGTGCTGATTTGCCACGGTGGTGGATATGGTGGATTGGCTGTTGAAAAAGAAGGAGCCGAAATAGCCCGTTGGTTCAATAGTATTGGTGTTACCGCATTTGTGCTTTATTACCGTATGCCTTTCGGAAATCACCGCGTACCTTTGAAAGATGCCAATGTAGCTATGCAGATTATCCGTAAGAATGCAGTAGAGTGGAAACTCAATAAAAACAGAATCGGAATCATCGGTTTTTCGGCAGGCGGACATCTGGCTGCTACACTTGGAACACATTACGATAAAGAAAATAAACCGTACTTCATGGCATTGATATATCCTGTAATTTCCTTTCGACCAGCGTTTTTTCCGGGCGGAACGTGTGGAAATTTGTTGGGAGAAAATCCGGCTGAAGATTTAATCAGTTACTATTCCAACGAATTACATATAACCAGACATACTCCACCCACTTTTTTGGTGCATGCACTCAATGATGACGTGGTGGAGCCATTTCATAGTCAGGCATTTGCTGATTTGTTGAACGTGAAGAAAGTAAAACACAAATTTGTTCTTTACAATCAGGGCGGTCATGGATTTGGAATGAGACCTCAAAATGTCGATGCTGACAATTGGCTTTTTGAATTGAAGGAGTGGCTGAAAAGCGAGAAATTTATTTAAAACTATAAAAATATTTACCGATGAGACAATTAAAAACAACATTTATTTTACTTGCATTACTACTTAGTATTTCCGCTTTTTCTCAATCTAAAAAAGAGTATAAACTCGTATGGCAGGATAACTTCAGAGGCAAAACCATTGACACCACAGCATGGACACATGAAGTGGCAAAACCGGGTTGGGTCAATAACGAAAAGCAGCGTTACACAGATGGTGAAAATGTAGTCCAAAAATGCGGTAAGCTGATACTCACCGCCCGGCATGAAAACAACGAATACACTTCATCGCGAATGATTACCAGAAATAAGCGAATTTTTACTCATGGTTTTTTCGAAATCAAAGCCAAACTGCCTCCTGGAATAGGCACCTGGCCTGCACTGTGGATGTTGGGTAATGATATCGAACAGGTAGGATGGCCTGCTTGCGGCGAATTAGATATCATGGAACATGTTGGTAGGGAACCCGGTGTTGTGTTTTCTTCTATTCACAATTCTTCCGGTTACGGCGCTACTCCATACGGTGGAAAAGTCAAAATTAAACGCCCTTACGATAAATTTCATATCTATGCGATGGAATGGACACCGGAATATATTACTTTCTTTGTTGATGGACGTAAAATCTATCATTATAAACCGGAATCAAAAAATCATGAGAACTGGCCTTTTGACAAACCTGCTTATTTTATTTTCAATATTGCAATTGGAGGTAATCTGGGAGGTGAAATCGACAATTCGATTTTCCCAACTACCATGACTGTTGATTGGGTAAAAGTGTATCAGAAAAAATGAAATAAGAAGTAACAGAATAAAACTACATCTTATTTGCTCTAAATTAAACAATAAACTATCCTCATCAATTTTGTTAGATATTTTAGAGTTTTTTTCAACGTTTTGTTCTGCACACGCTATCCGGATATATGGTTATTCATAGATACTTTTTAAGAAAAATCCTCACTATCCACTGGATTTTATTTTGATGATAGTGGGGAAAGTGGGGAAAGTGGGGAAACGGAGGAAAAAAATGTCCACAATCCCCAATTTCCCCACTTTCCCCAACGTGCTGATTTTATAAAAACCACAGGTTGTCATTCCCAATGTTTGAAGGAATATCACTACCGTTGAAATGCGGGGCAATTTGAGCCACCATTTCGGGATATTTGATTGTGACCGGCAGGTTTTGTTGCTTGACTGATTTCCAGTAAATACGAGAGAATTGATAAACCTGGTCGATAAGCCCATTGATAATTTTGGTGTCTGATTGCAGTTCACTGTCTGTCGGACAACTTATTGTTAATTTTACCGGAAAGGGGTAACCGTCCATTCCTTTGTAAGTGTTGTCTTCGTAACGGGTGTTGTTGCAAAGTAAAAATGTTTTATTGCCGAGATTTATATATCTGCCACTGTAAGGCATTTTCTCTGAAAACTTATCGTCGAATACCACAAAGTCTTCGGATTCAGTTTTGTTGATTGTAACCACAAACACCGGTATGTTGAGGTCTAAATTGTGAAGTACCTTTTCGATGGGCTTTATTTCTTCTTCCGACATTTCTTTGTAGAAATGAATGACAAGCCGGTTTGGTTTGTTGTTGATATTAGCATAATTGATTATGGCATCTTCGATAGAGCCGGCCAGTTCGGAAACCTCGTACTTGTGGAAATACTCGAATGAATTAAATGCCCCTGTGTTATCGAATGAGAATGCAGAAGCGATATATTGTACGTTTGTATCGGTATTTTTGAACGCTCCGACACCAATGACAAGTTCTTTTGCTTCAGGCATATTGATACGCCAGGGAATACCCCCGAGTTTCGCATTTACGGCAATGGCTATATTTTGCAGGGTATAAGCAAAGTTTTGTCCTGTTTTGCCTGATTTTTCCAGCGCAACACTAAAGGTATCTCCTGTATTAAAGTTAGATTTAGTTAAAACTATTGCTGAGTAATATTCTCCATTTTGAATATTATTAGAAAATACACTTAACTGACCACTGGAATTATATGTTGGTTGGGGTGAATCTATATTTAGACACTCTTGGGGGAGTGCTATCTCAGTAGTTGACCCATCATTAGAAACGTTGTAACAAATTCCGCAAAAATTTTCAGGTGGTGGTGTGGTAACCCCCTAGTCCAATAAGATTTACAGTCACACGTGGTCAGATTAAGTCAATATTTCAATAAATAACAATAAATATAGAAAATAAAAAACCACTGTAAATCAAATGTTTACAGTGGCTTGTCTATTGAAATTAATCGTTATTTTTGGAATTTATTTCACTTCTTCGAAATCCACATCAGTTACATCACCGGGTTGGTCATTGCCTCCCTGATTTGGGTTTTGTCCGAAGTTTTGTCCGCCGAAGTCCTGAGGACCGGCTTGCTGTCCACCTGCCTGAGCGTTCTGAGCGTTGTACATGTCCTGACTGGCAGCCTGGAATGCAGCATTCAGATCGTTGGTGGCTGCATCGATTCCGGCCAGATCCTGATTCTTGTGAGCATCTTTCAGACGTGCCAAAGCGCTTTCAATCTCACCTTTTTTGTCAGCAGGTAGTTTGTCTCCAATGTCTTTCAGCTGTTTTTCGGTATTAAAAATCAGACTGTCGGCATGATTCAACTTGTCGATACGTTCTTTTTCCTGTAAGTCGGCAGCAGCGTTGGCAGCAGCTTCGTCTTTCATACGTTTGATTTCGGCATCGCTCAGTCCGGATGATGCTTCAATTCGGATACTTTGCTGTTTTCCTGTAGCTTTATCTTTGGCCGATACGTGCAGAATACCGTTAGCATCAATGTCGAATGTAACTTCTATCTGTGGCACTCCGCGCATAGCCGGCATAATTCCGTCCAGATGGAAACGGCCGAGCGATTTGTTGTGAGATGCCAGCGGACGTTCGCCCTGCAGCACGTGTATTTCTACCGATGGCTGGTTGTCGGAAGCCGTAGTAAATGTTTCCGATTTTTTGGTCGGTATTGTTGTGTTGGCTTCTATCAATTTGGTCATCACACTGCCCATGGTTTCTATTCCTAACGACAGAGGAGTAACGTCGAGCAACAGAATGTCTTTCACATCGCCGCTCAGCACGCCACCCTGAATAGCAGCTCCGATGGCAACCACTTCGTCGGGATTTACACCTTTCGAAGGTGTTTTTCCGAAGAATTTTTCCACTGCAGTTTGAATGGCGGGAATACGGGTAGAACCACCCACCAGAATTACTTCGTTGATGTCGTTTACTGTCAGATTGGCATTTTTCAACGCTGTACGGCAAGGTTCAATGGTGCGTTGAATGAGGTCGTCTATCAGTTGTTCGAATTTAGCACGTGTGAGTGTGCGAACCAGGTGACGTGGCACACCATCAACAGGCATAATGTAAGGCAAGTTGATTTCGGTCGAAGTAGTGTTAGAAAGCTCTATTTTAGCTTTTTCAGCCGCTTCTTTCAGTCGTTGCAAGGACATGGGGTCTTTGCTCAAATCAATTCCGCTGTTATCGTTTTTGAATTCCTGAACTAACCATTCGATAATGCGTTGGTCGAAGTCATCACCTCCCAGGTGAGTATCACCATCGGTCGATTTTACTTCGAATACGCCATCACCCAGTTCCAGTACAGATACGTCGTGAGTACCACCTCCGCAGTCGAACACCACTATTTTCATATCCTTGTTCGTCTTGTCGAGTCCGTAAGCCAGGGCTGCTGCTGTAGGTTCATTGATAATACGTTTCACGTTCAATCCTGCAATCTCACCGGCTTCTTTCGTAGCCTGACGTTGCGAGTCGTTGAAGTAAGCGGGCACAGTGATTACGGCATCAGTCACTTCCTGTCCCAGGTAGTCTTCGGCTGTTTTTTTCATTTTCTGAAGAATGATGGCCGAAATTTCCTGCGGAGAATACAGACGGCTGTCAATGTCCACACGTGGTGTGTTGTTGTCGCCGCGAACCACTTTGAAAGGAACACGTGCAACTTCTTTATTCAACCGATCGAATGTTTCACCCATGAAACGTTTGATTGAGCTCACGGTTTTGGTCGGATTTGTAATGGCCTGACGTTTAGCCGGGTCACCCACTTTGCGTTCGCCTCCTTCTACAAAACCAACTACTGAAGGAGTGGTGCGTTTTCCTTCGCTGTTTGTGATAACGATAGGTTCGTTACCTTCCATCACGGAAACACACGAGTTGGTGGTTCCCAGGTCTATTCCAATTATTTTTCCCATAATGCTTTTATATATTAATATTTATTTTATTCCTGTAAAAAAAATCGTTACGCTTCTGTTTTTACAAATGATATGCCATGCCTGTTTTTTTGAATTTTTAAATAAATTTGGCAGGAAATCTGCAAAAACAGACGTGAATCGGTCGGAAAAAACTGACAAAAAGGCAGGTTTTTGTAAAAAAAAATACTTACAGCTCTTTTTTTTGCTGTAAGTATTGAGTATCGGATTCTTTTTTTTCTAGAAAGTATATCCCAATGAAATGCCTCCCCAGGGAAAGATATCCATATCGAAAAGTAAAGGAGTAAAACCGACACGGAACAGAAAGCCGCCTTTGCGGGGCTGGTATCGATAGCCGACTCTCAAAACCGGAATCTGAAAAAGAATTAAACTTGCACCGGTTTCAAGATGGTGCGAATTTTTACCAAACAACAGGTTGGCTTCGGGAGTAAAGAAAAACAATGTAGATTGGGTGGGTGTAGGCTCATCCCGGTACGTCATCATATCAAGAAGTCCTAATCCGGCACCAAATGCCAGTTTTGTACCTTCTGAAACATACATTGAGTAATCGTAATTGAGGGAATAGGCGCCGGAATTTCCACCTAATTCCAGGTAAACGGAATGATGCTTGAATTTAGTATTTGCTTCTTCCGGATTGCATTGTGCATGCAAAAAGCCAAGGCTGAATACTGTAATTAATATAAAACCAATTGTTCTGTTCATCATTTTTTTTGCCTAGAAAGTGTAACCAAAAGATAAATATCCCCAGGGGATGACACCTCTTTTTGTAGCTCCTAAAGGATCTAACATCATAGCCGAAACCGGCGACAACCCGACGCGGAATAAAAATCCTCCGGGAGATTCGAAGCGGTAGCCAAGCCGGGGTGAAAACAAAAATTCTTTTTCTTCACCAAAAAACACGGATGGGGTAATGCCAATTTCAAGATTATGAGTTTTGCCGAGCAGGTAGTTCACATGCAGACCTGCTAAAAGAGATGCATCTTTGGTAGGAGGTATGATCATCATACCGCCACCCAATCCGAATCGATGATTATCGGCCAGTGAAATCCGATGCTCGTAATTCAGTGAATACCATAATGCCCAGCCACCTATGTCAAGATATGTGGCATTTTTTCTGTCCCAGTTGGTTTTAGATTGTGCTGTAAGACTGCTGAAGAGTAATATTGAGATGCATACTATTAGACAGATTTTTCTCATGATGATTAATTTTGCTGGTGAGTCGTTTATTCTATGATGGTTTTTTGACCCAAAACGCTGCACCCGTTAAAGTTAAAAAAACGTAATTCTACAGATCAAGTAATCCTTCGGGTAAATTCACAGTGATTATTTTTAAATTGTGATCAATGCCTGTTATGTATTCATCAGCAACGGGTATGAGCACTTCGCCGGATTCGGTTTCCACCACAAAAAGGGCGTTGGCAGTGCTCTGATCAACTGCCAGCACCCGGCCTATGCTTCCTTTTTCTTCGTCTGTTATTTCGAATCCAACAAAATATTCAGTTTCAATTTCACTGTTATCTATTTCGTCCAGAAACGTGTTGGGCAGGTAAATAGTAAGTCCTGTATACTCACGAGCCTGCTCCTCGCTATCAATTCGTTCCAGTTTGAGCAGTCCGGTGGTGTCAGTTTTCATGCGCACATGTTCGAGATAGAAAGGCACGAGCAGACCTTCCGGCTCGAGGAGTATGAACTTCACATCCACGTCTTCGAGAATGGTCGAAGTGGTTGTAAACGACAATTCACCCCTCAGCCCGTGGGCTTTGGTGATTTGTCCGATTGGGAAAATCGCATTTTTAAGTATCATGGGATATAAAATTCCCCCGTTTTTCACATCGAAAAATGGGGGATTTAGAGGGCTTTTTTTATTTAGCTGTCCACATGCAGCGAACCGGAGAAACAATCAATTCTTCTTTTTTCAGTTGATTCATGGCTTTGTCCACTTCTTTGCGGTCAAGTCCGGTAAGTTCCACTATTTTTCCGGCATTTACGGGCGCATCTGCTTTTTTAATGGCGTCCAGCACTTTTTCTTTTGCTTCCATAATTAAATGATAAAAATTAAATTTTTATATAACATTATTTTTAAAGAGAGTTGTATTGTTCGTTGATTTTTGCTGCAATTTCAGCCATTTCATCCGGTGCCGGTTTCAGTTTCGGATTGCCGATATTCATATCCGATTCCCGATTGATTGGAATGAGATGAATGTGAGTGTGAGGCACTTCCAATCCGATTACAGTAATCCCAATTCGTTTGCAGGGCATAGCTTTTTCAATAGCGCTTGCAACCCGTTTTGAGAATTGCATCAGGCCGGCGTATGTGTTGTCATCCAGGCGAAAGATGTAATCTTCTTCGGTTTTCTTAGGTACCACCAGCGTGTGACCTTTTGCCATGGGGTTGATATCCAGAAAAGCGTAAAAGTCTTCATCCTCAGCTACTTTGTAGCTTGGAATTTCACCTGCTATTATTCTGCTGAAAATTGTCATAAGCATGAAGATTATTGAAGTTTGAACTTTGAAGTTTGAAACACGAAGTACGAAGTCTGTTTGCCTTTAGCAGGATTGAAAATTGAAGTGATTCTTAATGTCAAAGGGGCTATTAACTACGGGCTTTCTTTTTGCCGCTTAGAGTGTAATATCCATCACCTCAAATTCCATCACACCCGACGGTACTTGCACAGTGGCTTTTTCGCCCACTTTTTTACCGAGCAGACCTTTGGCAATGGGAGTTGTCACAGAGAGTTTTCCTTCTTTGAGGTTGGCTTCACTTTCAGATACTATCAGATAAGTCATTATCTGGTTACTTTTTGTGTTCCTGATTTTCACACGGGTAAGGATTTGTACATCTTTGGTGGATATGCGGCTCTCGTCAATCATGCGGGCTGAGCCAATGATGTCTTTCAGCTCGGCAATTTTCATCTCAAGCATTCCCTGCGCTTCTTTTGCCGCATCGTATTCTGCATTTTCAGATAAATCTCCCTTGTCGCGTGCTTCGGCTATGAGTTTTGAAATAGCCGGACGTTGTACATTTTCCATATCATTCAGATCGTTGACTAATTTTTTATAGCCCTCAGCGGTCATGTATGTTACTGCCATAATGGTAATAGTTTAAGTTAGAGAAAAACAAAGAGAATTCCAACAAATTATCGCTGGAACTCTCCCCTGTAGGTTTAATTACGTATGCAAAGATACTGATTTTTTTTGAAATTCAAAATAATTAGTTAAAAATTTGAACCCGTAAAAAATTTTATTTTAACTATATTTTCTCTGAAAAATCTCGGAATAGATAAATGCCTTTTTAGCTTCCTCTGTGCTATCCAGGTTGATATCTGTATGCCTGAAATCTGCCTCGTTTTCTGGCTCCGGATCGGATTCCCAAAGAGAACTTTTCTTTTTAAAAATACTTTCCTTGATTTGCTTTCTTGCCCTGAGTTTACTGAAATCTGTTGACATTTCATAGCTCATGGTCTCGAATCGCGAAGGTTCGTACTCCGGCGACCAGATTTCTTCTGAAGAATCTGCCGGAATGATTTGCCTGGATGTTTTTACGTCAGGTTTTGAAGCCGGAATCAAAACCGGTCTGTCCAAAACTGTTGTTTCGGAAGGAACCGCTTCCTGCAGGGGCTTTTCCACCATCTCTTCGAATTCTTCCCACGATTTGGGCAACTGGTCAAAGATCGATTTCTTTTTCTCAGGAACCTTCACGTCTTTTTTCTTTTTGCCCAAAAGTCCGCTCAGAGCAAATACTGCTAAAAGGATGAAGTAAATATAATCACCGATATTTTCCATAAAGTCTGAATAATCTTTTGCAATATTACAAAAAAGTTTTGATATAACGCTAACCTGTGTAAAAAAACAATGGGTAACTTCACAGCCACCCATTGCTACATTTTAACCTAAACCTTAATTATGAAAAATTTATCTGTTTGTTTACGTTGCAAAGATATAATAATTTTTAAATGTGCCAAAAGAAAAAGAATAATTTTTAAAAAGTTTTTTAATATCTTAAAAAAAACAATGGGTAACTTCACAGCCACCCATTGCTACATTTTAACCTAAACCTTAATTATGAAAAATTTATCTGTTTGTTTACGATGCAAATATAATATGGGTTTTGATATAATGCAAGTTTTTATGTAAAATATTTAGTAAATGTGTCAAAATATTTCTAATTTGTTTATAATCAGTAATTTGATTTCCATTTGTTTCTTTCGAAGCAAGCGTTTTTCGCAACTTGATCTTATCAATAGATGAACTGTTTGAAAGCATGTTACTACGGAGTGATTTTTTTCGAAAAATAACATATTACAAACAGCTGATTCAGGCAACTAACGTAAATCAGGTACGAATGTCGTTTTTATTTAT
>JAGPGR010000344.1 GCA_018055865.1 Paludibacteraceae bacterium
GTGAGGGATTTTTTATTTCCGTGTTGAGAAAAGCGTCGGAAAGTCCCGCTCCTTTTTCTTCCGGGAAAAAATCAACTAAACAAAACACAAAACCCGAAAATTTTATTCTTTCGCTCAAAAAGCAGCTGCAGGAACCCGAAAATTGGGAGCTTTCGGCTGAAAATAACATAGTTTCAGCCATCCGAAAAGTGCATGTCGAAAAAGTGGAAATACTGAAAAACAAACTAAAGACGATGCATTTCGGCATTACACTGGCAGAGCTGAAAGGCAAAGACCTGATTCCTCACGTAAGCCTGGCATTATCCAAAAGCATTGATTGTGAGCATGTAATCACGGCAGAAGTTGACCGGAATACAGCAATTCAGTATTTTAGAAAAGAAACCATACTTCCACCAATTCCGCAAAAAGGATTTGTGCTTCTGACGTATCAGTCAGTGCCGATAGGATGGATCAAAAATATGGGAAACAGATGCAATAATTTATATCCTTCAGAATGGAGAATAAGAATGAGAATTCTGCTCTCGAATCCGGTCGATGTCACTTCAAATGAAAGAGAATAATCAATATGAACCTTCAAAATAACACCGAAAATTTGTCGAAAAACTATAAAATCCTCCCTTCAGGAGATTATGGTGCCAATATCCTTTTCTTAGGCACAGGCACATCCACAGGAGTTCCGCAGTTGGGTTGCGGCTGCAATACCTGCCGCTCCACCGATTCGAGAGACAAGAGACTGCGCTGCTCGGCGCTCGTCACTATCAACGGAAAACGAATTCTGATTGATGCCGGACCTGATTTGCGCCAGCAATTGATTACCAATAAAATTTTCCATATTGATGGCATTTTGCTCACACATGAGCACTACGACCACGTAGGAGGCCTGGACGATGTACGACCGCTGGGCGAAGTGAGAATTTACGCCGAGCGCAAGGTGCTTGATGCCATTCAGCGCAATATGCCTTACTGTTTTGGCAAATACAAAAATCCGGGAGTACCAAGTCTGGATTTATATGAAATCAACGGGAGCGAATTTGAAATAGAGGGAATCAGGATTACTCCAATCCGTATCATGCACGCCCGACTTCCCATTCTGGGATTTCGTATCGGTGATATAGCGTACCTTACCGATGTGAAAACTATTCCGGAAATCGAATTCGGGAAGCTGAAAGCATTGAAAATTCTTGTGATTAATGCATTGCGCAAAGAAGAGCATTTCTCACACTTATCGGTACAAGAAGCCATCGATATTTCCCGGAAAATAAAGGCCGAAACAACTTATTTTACACATGCCAGTCATCATTTGGAACCTCACAGCTTGATTGAAAAAGAATTGCCCGAAAATATTTACTTTGCTTATGATAATTTATCAATAAATTTTTAACTTTGTCTGTATTTTTATCTCTAAAACCCGAAATAGATGAAAACAATTTATCTGAGACCGTTATATTTCATCCTTTTGATTTTTATTCTGAATGCCTGTTCTACGCCCCGGATGTTTACAACCCTGGATGTATTGCGACCGGCTGATGTTACCTTTCAACCTGAAGTTCAATCTGTTCTTATAGTAAACAATTCGGTAGTGCAGCCCGAAAATGTAGGACATTATTCTATCACCTCCTATGCTACGATTAAGAATCCGGTCAGCCTTTCGCTGAAATTTGACAGTGCAGCGCTGTTTTGTGCTGCCAGTCTGCGTGAAAATCTGGAAGCCAAAGAATTCTTCAGTTCGGTAAGCATGTCGCAAACCAATATGAATTCCACCGATAATTTCTACAAACTTACACCGCTGAGCAAACAAACCGTAAAATTTCTTTGTGGATTGTACAAGTCTGATGCCGTAATTTCGCTGGATCATATTCAAACTACTGACAATCTGGTCAGAAGTACCGGCGACTATATAAGTGCACTCGATGTAAAAATTGACACCAAATGGACAATTCATTATCCAACAGATTCGGTAAGCATTTTCAAGGAATTTACCGATGAGTTTTCGTGGGAAGAAGCAGATGTGAAAAACCTTCCGAATCGCTACGATGCATTGGTGGATGCATGTATTCTGGCCGGTTCCAACATCTCAGACCGGATGATTCCCCGGTGGAACAAAGAGGAACGTTACTTTTATACACCTAAAAAAGCGTTATTTGTACAGGCAATGGATTCGGTTACTTACCGCAATTGGCCTGCAGCCATCGAATTGTGGGAAAAGGCATCCAGCCTCTCGAAAAATCAGAGCACAAGGTTTCATGCCTTTAACAATATAGCAATTGCCTACGAAATTGCAGGTAATCTGGACAAGGCGTTGTTTTACGCTTCCAAAGCCATAGAAACTTATCCGTATATCATCGTTTTTTCTACATCTTCAGCTGAAGAAATTTTCAATATGCTGGAATATTACGAAGTGCTGAAACAGCGTAAAGAAGATGCAAAACTTCTTGATAAACAACTGAATAACTGACTGACCGACTAATTAATTAATTCAACTATACGACTATGCTACAACCATCCGATGAAATTATCTTAAAACAAAGAGGAATTTCGAAAGTGCAAATAGAAAATCAGTTACAGAATTTTATTACAGGTTTTCCATTTCTCGAAATTCGCAGTGCCGCTTCCATCAACAACGGGATTTCCTACATTTCACCCGAAAATCAGCATAAATTGCTGAATGAATGGGAACTGTATCAACAATCAAAAGCATCTGTTCTCAAGTTTGTTCCTGCTTCGGGCGCTGCAAGCCGTATGTTCAAAGACCTGTTTTCTTTTCTTGAAAAAGATGAAGACAATCCTTCTACGGATTTTGAAAAGAAATTTTTCCATGAAATCGAAAATTTTGCTTTCTACGACGA
>JAGPGR010000345.1 GCA_018055865.1 Paludibacteraceae bacterium
TTTCATAATGATAGGTAAAGATAAAGTTAACAAATAGAGATCAAGGGATGTGTTCCGGCTTTACATTGCCATTTAGCAATACTAAAGGCTCGAAAAACGCTTGCAAGAGTACATTATTTAACCGAAAAATTGTTTTAAACAATTCTAATTAGTTAAATAACGTTGCAAATGTACAAAAATATTTGAATAACTATCTTGTTTTAAAAAAGATATCGCATTTTTATTGCAATTTTATTTTTTATTCTCCCGAAACGATTGTCATTTTTTCCCGTTTCAACCCATCGGCCCTTGCTTCTATTGTTATTTTAGATGCTTTTCGGCTGGCCTGAAGCAGTATTGTTGCAATTCCGGCCTCTGCTTTCATCGGATTTTGCCCTATCAGCCGGGCTGCTCCTTTTACTGTAAAGTGCACAGGCACATCGGCGTCCATCACGGCATTTCCGTTCACATCACAAACTGTAGCATACACAAAAACAACATCGGCGCCATCGGCTTTGAGCTGTTTTCCGCTAAAGTCGATACTTAATTTCAATTGATGAGCCTTTCCGGCGGTAGTGACCTGATCCACCGACTGAATGATGCCGCCCTTCAAACCCACGGCCCGCAAAGTGCCGGGACGGAAAGTTTTCAGGTCGAAAACAAAAGGAGGATGCGGTAACTGATCCGAAACAGGCGTTTTTTCCACCTTTTTCAGCTCTATCATTTTATTGTTGAGGTACAATGCCACTTCATCACCATCGGAATAAACTGTCAGTCGGCTGGCATCGGATGTTGCATTCCAATACGAGGCTATTTTCGTCGTAGGCAGATGCTGACTTCTGTAGAAATAATACGCCCATTTGGGTAAACGGAATATATCCATCACTCCCGACGATTCAATATCGGGTGAATAGCCCCGGTTATAATCGAACATCAACCAGTTGGCATCGCCAAGGTGCGGTTGCCTGAGGTTATCGTTATGGGCTTCCTGAAAATTAGTTGCTTGTTGGAGCAAACGTTTTTCGCCATCGCCGCGCAGCTGCCTGCTTGTGCGTTCATCGCTCTTGAGTCCCGCATATCCGGCCTGATTCAGTCCGGCATCTTGTGCAAAATACTCCCAATCGCCATATTCACCCGTAAAAAGGGGCATTTTTCCCGTATATTTCTTCCAATAATCGGGGAATTTGGCATGCTGACGGGCAGGAATGTACACATCATAGAACCTGTCGATCCAACCACAGGTGATGAGTTTACTTTCCGGCGATTCTTCGCGGGCAATCTCGTTCATTCGTTTCATAAAGTGATCAGGCATGCCCGATTCGTTGAGCGAGAGCTCCCACATCACCACACTGGCATGGTTTCGGTCGCGACGGATCAATTCACGCGCATCGCGGTACGAATGTTCCATGAATTTTTCATTGCCTACGAATTGCCAGCCCGGAATAGCGGCAATAGTAAGCAATCCCAGTTCGTCGCAGGCATCCATAAAGGCATTGGCTTGCGGATAATGCGATAAACGAACGATATTAAATCCGGCTTCTTTTATTTTTACGGCGTCGCGGTACTGTGCATTGTCCGAAAGGGCATTGCCTATGTAAGGATATTCCTGATGCCTGTTGGTGCCGACCAATAAAAACGGTGTTCCGTTGATCATTAACTTCGAATCCACAATTTCAAACTTACGAATGCCTGTGCGTGTGCTCAAAGCGTCAACAATCGTCCCGCCTTCTTTTATACTTACGCTGAGGGTGTACAATGTTGGCTGATCGGGATGCCAAAGATCGGGCTCGGTAACTTCTATCTGCTGAAAAACGTTGATTTCACTTTCGGGGGTAAGGATTATTTTTTTAGAAGTCGCGGAATTTACAATATAACCTTCGCTATCGGCAAGTTTATAATCCACAACAAACTCTTTTGTCACCTTATCGTCGTTTCGGATATGCGTATTCACAGCAAGTTCGGCCATGTCCTCGCTTACAGAAGGGTACCAAATGCGTACACCGCCCGAAGCCGTGGCATTGGCCTGCACCGCATCGGTTATGTGCAAAGGAGCTGCCACAACGAGCGAAACATTGCGATAAATGCCGCTGAAATAACAGAAATCGAGTTCTTTGATCGGCTTTCCGGGCGGAATTTCGCCATTGTCGCCATTCAATGTTTTTACAATGATCCGGTTGACTTTATCAAAACTGATTTCATTGCTGATATCAACAGTAAACGGCAGATAACCGCCCGTATGGGTAAGTAAATGTTTGCCGTTGAGCCATACATCGGCCACCTGCATCACTGCTTCGAAGTGAACATACACTTTTTTATTCCTCCAGGCATTGGAAGCAATAAAGTCTTTCTTGTACCAGCTTTCGCCTATCCAGGGTTCCACCACTACCAATGGTTCTACCTTTGCTGTATGCGGTGTACTGACCCTTTCCCATGCGTCGAAATTGAAATGTTCATCCAAAGGACTGCCTTTCTGATTTGTTTTAAAATCTTCCAGGTTCGAAAACTGCCAATCGGCATTGAACGAAATTATTTGTCTCCCTTTTTGGGCCGATACTGTACCGGTTACAACTATAAATGCAACAAAAAGGACTGTTACAAGATGGTTTTGAATGTATTTCATAATGTATGTTTTTTAAAATCCTGTCGTTTCGCTCAATACAGCGCTCACATCGGCACAAAGAAAAGCAAAGCTTTGTAAAATTACAAGTTTATTTACAATTAATCATGCTAAATCGAAAAAAAACAATACAGCTGTCGCTCTTCTCTCGTCATTAAAGCATGTTTAGCCCGTATATCTGTTTAATTGAAAAGAAATTTGTATTTTTGCAGTATCAAAATGGATACATACAGTGGAGCGCCTCTC
>JAGPGR010000056.1 GCA_018055865.1 Paludibacteraceae bacterium
AGCTACTGCCGAGAAGGTGTTTGCAGAAAAAGGTGACCGTATTGAATATCAAATCGGTACAATGATTGAAATTCCGCGTGCAGCACTTACTGCCGACCACATTGCCGAAGAAGCTGAATTTTTCTCGTTTGGTACCAATGACTTAACACAGATGACACTTGGTTTCTCACGCGATGATGCAGGCAAATTCTTGCCCGATTATCTGGATAAAGGCATTTTCAAAGTGGATCCGTTTACTGCTATCGATCAGAATGGTGTAGGAAAACTGATTGAAATGGGTGTTGAAAAAGGTCGTCAGACCAAACCAAACCTCAAAGTGGGTATTTGTGGTGAACATGGAGGCGAACCTTCGTCGGTTGAATTCTGCCATCGCGCAGGTCTCAACTATGTAAGTTGCTCACCATTCCGTGTGCCTATTGCACGTTTGGCAGCCGCGCAGGCAGCTATCAAAAGCAATTAGTGTGCGGATAAGTACTGTTTATATAGAAAGAAAAGTTGGAGCTAATCCAACTTTTTTTTTACTATTTCTGAATGCAGTACTGATAGCCGTCTGGAGGAAATGAAAACGTTTCATGGAATTTCAATGATTTTTTTCTCTTCAAATACCTTAAAATTATAAGCATCAAAGTCAATTTTTTCTCAGCTATCAATTTTAATTTATAAAATATTGAAATGATTTTAACGGGATATAAAAGTGGATAAATAGACTCTTAATTCGGTAAAATGACATAACAAACAAAGAAAATGCATATTTTCACATTTTATTCCACACTTAATTTCAGAAAATATGGAAAATGAATTATCTTTGAAGTAAAAACTTAGAGCAATTAACACTATGAATAACTACTTGAAAAACAGGCATGTAGGCATTTCTGAAACGGATGAGTCGGTAATGCTTCAGAAAATAGGAATTAACAACGTTGACAACCTGATAGAACAAACGATTCCTGCATCTATCCGTCTTTCTGAAACGCTGGATTTGCCTGATCCGTTGAGTGAAAGGCAATATGCCGAGCACATAACTGAACTGGCAGCCAGAAACAAACTTTTCACTTCATACATCGGACAGGGATGGTACGATACATGCACCCCGGCCGTAATTCAGCGCAATGTGTTTGAAAATCCATCCTGGTACACTTCCTACACACCTTATCAGGCCGAAATTTCACAGGGACGCCTGGAAGCTTTGATCAATTTCCAGACAGCAGTTGCCGATTTCACCGGACTTTCTCTTGCCAATGCATCGCTGCTCGACGAAGCCACTGCCGCCGCCGAAGCCGCTACCATGGCTTTCAACCTCAGAAGCCGCGATAAGGTAAAAGCCGGCGCCAATATCCTGTTTGTAGATGAAAATGTTTTTCCGCAAACACTGGCCGTAATCCGCACACGGGCATTTGTGCAGGGAATGGAATTGGTGGTGGGCGATTATGAGCAGGCGAAGTTTACCGACCGGTTTTTCGGAGCCATTATTCAATACCCTAATTCCAACGGAAGCATTGAAGATTATACCGATTTTGTAACTAAAGCCCACGATAATAATTGCATTGTGGCAGTAGCTGCCGATATTTTGAGTCTGGCGCTGCTTACTCCTCCGGGTGAATGGGGAGCCGACATCGTTTTCGGATCTACACAGCGGTGGGGCATTCCGATGTTTTACGGCGGACCATCGGCAGCTTATTTTGCTACCAAAGAAGAATTCAAACGTGATATTCCGGGCAGAATAATAGGCATAAGCAAGGATGCAAACGAAAAATTCGCCCTTCGTATGGCGCTTCAAACCCGCGAACAGCACATCAAACGCGAAAAAGCTACATCAAACATTTGTACAGCACAGGCTTTGCTGGCTACCATGGCCGGATTCTACACCGTGTATCATGGAGCTGACGGAATCAGGGAAACAGCTCTCCGGATTCATTCCATTGCCAGTTATCTGAATGAAGTGCTTGAGGTTTATGGGTTTGCTCAGGAAAACGAAAATTTTTTCGATACATTAAAAATATTTCTTCCTGAAAATGTTAAACTAAATGATTTTCAAAAAATTGCACTGGAAAATGAGGTGAATTTTCATTATTTTGAAACCGGTGAAATTGGAATCAGTGTTGATGAAACAACCGATCTGGATGATGTAAATACGCTGATTGATATCTTTGCTGCCGCTGTTGGCAACAATGCTGTGTATGCCGAAGCCCAAGACATAACGGGATTGAAATCGTTCGATGAAAGGTTTGAACGCACGTCCGACTTTTTGACTCACGATGTTTTTCGCATGTATCATACCGAAACAGATATGATGCGCTACATCAAGAAGCTCGAGCGTCGCGACATTTCGCTTACCCATTCCATGATTTCATTAGGCTCATGTACCATGAAACTGAACGCAGCTTCAGAAATGCTTCCTCTGAGCCGGCCGGAGCTGAACGGAATTCATCCGCTTGCACCTAAAGATCAGACGGAAGGGTACAACGAACTTATCACATCACTGGAAAAATACCTCTGTGAGATTACCGGTCTGGATGCCTGCAGTCTGCAACCAAACTCGGGAGCTGCAGGCGAATTTACCGGACTGCTGGCTATCAAATCTTACCTGATCTCAAAAGGGGATAATAACCGTAACAAGGTATTGATACCCGCTTCGGCACATGGTACTAATCCTGCCAGTGCGGTTCAGTGTGGTTTTATTCCCGTAGTGGTGAAATGCGACGAAAAAGGAAACGTAGAAATAGACGACTGGAATCAAAAAGCGGAAGCTCATGCCGAAACACTTGCCGGCTGTATGATTACGTATCCATCTACGCACGGCATTTTCGAAACGACTATAAAAGATATGTGTGAAACCATTCACAAATACGGCGGGCAGGTTTACCTGGACGGTGCCAATATGAATGCGCAGGTGGGTCTGACTCATCCGGGTATAATCGGTGCCGATGTGTGTCACCTGAATCTGCATAAAACATTTGCCATCCCTCACGGCGGAGGCGGTCCTGGCGTTGGTCCCATTTGCGTGGCAAAACATTTGACTGAGTTTTTGCCGGATAAAAAATTCGGGAAAAACACGGTTTCGGCAGCACCTTACGGAAGTGCCGGTGTGCTCACTATCACGTATGGGTACATTCGAATGCTGGGCGAGGAGGGTTTGACCCGTTCCACCCAAATGGCCATTCTTAACGCCAACTACCTGGCTGCCTGCCTCAGCGATACGTATGGAATTGTCTATACCGGCGAAACAGGACGTGTAGGTCACGAGTTGATATTGGAATGTCGAAATTTCAAAGCCACTTCGGGAGTCACCGAAACTGATATTGCCAAACGATTGATGGACTACGGATATCATGCACCCACTCTTTCATTTCCCGTACATGGTACATTGATGATAGAACCTACTGAAAGCGAGTCGCTTGCCGAACTGGACAAATTTGCCGATGCAATGCTTAAAATTTACGGCGAAATAAAGGAAATAGAAGATGGCAAAGCTGATAAAACCAATAATGTATTGATGAATGCTCCTCATCCGGAATATGAGATTGTGGGTGAAGATTGGAATCATCCCTACTCCAGACAAAAAGCGGCTTATCCGGCACCTTGGGTTGCCGAGAATAAATTCTGGATCAATGTGGCGAGAGTGGATAATGCGTATGGCGACCGAAATTTGGTTTGCACCTGCCGTCCCACTACCGATTGGGAATAAAAATATTTAATGAAACAAGAATGCCGGTAAGAGATTGAACTTATCGGCATTCTGTGTTTTTTTCGCTGTTTCAGTTTTTATTTAATCACGATACTCGATCCTCTGGAAGCGTTTTGCCTGATGTTTTTCGGGCTGCCGCTGCATACGAGTTTTGTGGCACCTTTCAATTCGGCATCCAGGCTTTCGGTTACATGAATATTGGCACGACTTGCCCCTGATAAGGTCATTTTCGCATTGTAGGTTTTGAAATCTTTCCCTTCAAAACTGCTGGCGCCGCTTACACTTATATCGGCATTTTCAGCCTTACCGTAAATATCCATTTTAGATGCTCCGGAAAGTGCAGCCATAAATCCGTTGTCGATTTCAATGTTCAGATTAGCTTTTGAAGCGTCATTAATATTAATATATAAATTCTGTAATTTCAGCATCGATTCGGTTTCGAGCGTTGTTACTCCATTTACAAATATTTTAGTGACATTGGTAACTGCAATGTGAATTTCGATAGGCTGACGAATCAGATAATCGTTGTATTTGGTTTTCAATCCGTCGACAATACTGACATTTTTATTGTCGGTCAGGTCGAGCATGTTGATTTTCAATACACCTTTTTCCACATTAGTCTGCACGATGGAAATATATTCATCGGCAGCCACTACAGTTACTTCGGGCTTTGTGCCGGGGTACAGCATTACCAGAAATCTTCCGGAAACATCGATGGTTTCAAACGAAGCTACATTTCTGACTTCGGACACCACCTTATATTCTGTTTTTTTTGTTGTTTCATTTGTTTGTGAAGCAACAGGTAAAGCAACAATCATTGCTAACCATATCCATACTAAATTTCGTTTCATAGATTTTTTATTTTTAATCATATTGAATGCTTGAACCGGGATTAAATTCATTCGTTCTTTTCACCGGATTCCCTTTCACTGTTATTCTACTGGCTCCAAAAGCATGTCCCTCAAACGATTCCGAGGCAAAAACTTCAGCCTGACTGGCTCCGTTCAGTTCCACCCGTACTACTTTTGTTGTTAAGTTGTCCGATTCAATCTTGCTCGAGCCATCTCCTTTGATGAAAAGTGTATCGGCCGAACCGCTGATGTCTATTTTACTTGCACCTTGCACATCAAACTCCAATTTCTGTGCCGAATTTACTTTTACATCTGCTTTGCTGGCTCCGCGGAGATTAATAATTAAATGTTTTTGTGAAAATGAATTTGTAAAATCTATGTTGGATGCTCCACGGGCATCTATCCGGCTTATTGAATCAATTCCAATTTTTACTTTTATTACGGGTCTGATCAGATTATCGGTTGAGTAGATTTTCAGTTTTCCATCTGTCACTTCGGTTTTCACGTTTGTAAGATATTCTCTTAACGTGCTGACCGAAACTGATTTTTCGGGCTGATTGGTGAGTTCAAGGTCTATGGCACCCGAGGTTTCGATTTCTGTAAAATCGGCCAACGTTCTTACATCCTCCGTGTAGTCGGGATTGTCCGACTGCAGATTGTAAGAAATGCTGTCGCTCTGTTTCAGTTTTTTCACTGTTTCGGCCCCCGTACCGATAAACATAAATATGCCTGCCAGCCACAGAATACCGGCAATCCATAATGCCGAAGACGATCCGGACTTCTTTTTGTTGGAAATAATCCGCGTAGTCCAGTATATCAAAGCGAAAATAGGACAACCGATAATAAGCAGCAAGGCCAAAAGCAGGATTAATACTTTGTCGGGCGATGTTTCGCCGAAAATGGCAAAGAACTGAGGTGAAATGCTGGTTATAGCATCCGGTTCGAGTAAGAAAAGAATGAGAGCGATGATAAGTGCTGCAATTAAAATAACACCAATAATGCTCACAATTGCCATGGTTATTGTCAACAAGATTTTCAGAAATATCCGCAGCACTTCCCAGATTTTGCTTCCGGTAGCAGTAGCAGTTTGTTTGAATTTATCGCTTTCCAGGTATTCTTTGGCATCTACCATTTTGTTTTTGATGGTTTCAATGTTTACATCTTCGCCATGCATTTCGAGTTTCTGAGCGGTTGTTTCAGCTTTGGGAACAATGAGCCACATGAGCAGATAAATCAGAACGAATGTACCCGAAGTAACAAAAGCCAGTACTACAAAAATTATCCGTACGAGTGCTACATCCCAGTTGAGATAAGCCGCCAATCCGGCCGAAACTCCGCTGAGCAGCTGATTGTCGGTATCGCGGTAGTATTTTTTGTGGGTTTTCTTTTTTGCGGTATCTGCTTGAGCTTCTTGCTGTGCCTCTTCTTCTTCATCATCAACAAACTGGCTGGGTTTTCCCATTATGGTAATGACGGTATCTACATCATCAATGGTGATTACGTTTTTCTGTTTGTCCATTTTTTCAGAAAAAAGTTCGGCAATCCGGGCTTCGATATCGCTCATGATATCGGCTTTTTCTGCTTCAGACTTGAAATGATGGCTCACTTCTGCCAGGTAAGATTGCAGCAGTTCATACGCATCATCATCAATGTGGAAAACCGTATTATTCAAATTGATTGTCAATGTCTTTTTCATATCGCTGTTTTGGATGGATTTATTGAATATTTTGTTTTAAATTATCTACAACTTCGTTGATTTCTTTCCAGGCTACGTCAAGATCGTTCAGAAAAGTTTCTCCTTTAGGAGTCATTTCGTAGTATTTGCGTGGAGGACCCTGAGTGGATTCTTCCCAGCGGTAATCGAGCAATTCGCTGTTTTTCAATCGGGTAAGCAGCGGATACATGGTGCCTTCCACCACTATCATCTTCACTGCTTTCAGTTCGGCTATGATGTCCGAAGCGTACGCAGGTTTCTTTTTCAGAATAAGCAGGATGCAATATTCCAGATATCCTTTCCGCATTTGAGATTTAATGTTGTCTGCATTCATATTGTAAAAATATTTTTTTAAGGAACGGTTACTACCAGGCAGGTTCGTTATTCTGCCATTTTACTTCATTAGTTCAAGAATTTTCATTCTGAACACATATTCATACTTGGCTTGTGTTTGTTCGGAAATGGACTGTGAGAGATTTGTTTTTGCCAGATTGACTTCGTACTGATTGGCTCTGCCCACTTCAAATTTCTGACTGGCAAACCGGTACGACTCTTCGTTCGCTGTGACCGATTTCTGGCTCGATTCCCACCGGTTTTTAGCTGCTATTGCGTTATAATATGCCTGTTGTATGGTTTTCCGCAGTTCAATTTTAGTGTTCTCTATGTCAATTTTCGAACTTTCCACGTTGAGTTTGGCATTTTCTACCTGGTTTTTCACTTCGTAGCGGTTGAAAATGGGAATAGAAAGGCTTAATCCGACCCCTGTGCTTATGTTATTTGAAAATTGTGTACCAAAAGATGGATTTGTCGGCATATTGCTCATGTTGTAATATCCTGTGCCCCACTGTGCCCCCAGCGAAAGCGAAGGCAGGTAGCCGGCCCGGGCTATTTCGATGTTTTTCAGGCTGCTTTCCAGGCGGTATTGTGCCGATCTTATTTCCGGACGGCTTGCCAACGCGCTGATGTAAACCTCATCGGCCGAGAGCAGGGCCAGTTCATTTTCGAGCAGATTAACCGGCACAGCCACGTCAATATCCTGAAAATGATCTAATTCGAGCACCTGTGCCAGGTCGAGCAGCGATAGCTGCAGTTGGTTTTCGGCCTGCACGCGTGATAATTCCTCTTTGGCTTCCTGCGCCTGTATCTCGAAGATTTCGCCCTGAGCCAGTTTGCCCGCTTCTATCAGTTCTTTTCTTCTTGCCATGTTCTCCCGGGTTATTTGCAGCTGGTTATCGGCATTCCGGAGCAGTTCCTTGTTTTGCAGTACTTGCAGAAATGCGGCCGATACATTTAATATTATGTCTTTCTCAATTTTCTGCACATCGGCTCCTGCGGCCATCAGCTCTGCCTGACGTGCTTCAATGGCATTTTTCATTCTGAATCCGTTGTAAAGATTCACGCCCGATGAAACCGAAAAAGAGGTATTCTGCGAATTCGAATTCTGGTACGTATTATCCACACTCAGCGAACGTCCAAAGTTAAAATTCTGACCTATGGAGGCATTCAGATTGGGCAACCGGTCGGATTTTGCCTGATTGTAGCTTATTACTTTCGATTTGTAGTTCAGCCTTTGCTGCTTGATGTTGCGGTTGTTCATCAGCGCTGTGTCAACGCACTCCTGAAGTGTCCACACCCGTTGTGCCGAAATCTGTAACGTGCAGAAAATCAGAATAATGGTTAAAAAATAGTTCGTTCTCATTTTTCAGGGCTTATTGGTTCGGTTTTTCCTTTTTGGTTTCCACTATTTCGGCTCCGCGGATTTTTTCATCCAGTTTCAGTCCTTCGTTCAGTTGGATGTTTATACCGTCCGAAAGTCCGATTTTTACCTGTGTTTTCTTAAATTCCTGCGGTTCTTCTTTGGTCAGCACGTACACAAAAGCACTGTCGCCACTGAATTCCAGGCAGCTTTCGGGTATGGTAAGCACATCAATGGCTTGTTCGAGCAAAATCTCGGCATTGGCACTGTAGCCCGCCCGTACAAATACGTCTGAGGGAACCCTGACCGATGCTTTCATCTGAAACATGATGGCGCCGCTTTCTTCGGTACCTTTCGGTGCTATGTATTCCAGATTGGCCGCAAGTTTATTGTCCTGTAGTGCCCCGATGGTAATGGTCATAGGCATTCCGGTATGAACTCTGCCCACTTCGGTTTCGTCCAGTTTTCCCACAAAAAGCATGTCGTTCATATTGGCAACGGTAGCAATGGTGGTTCCATCGTTGAAGTTGTTGGACTGAATCACTGAATTTCCCACTTTTACGGGCACATCGAGTATGGTGCCCGTAACGGTTGAGCGTACCAGTGTGTTGCTGTAAGCACCCGTACGGCTCGAAATACCTTCACGTACCAGACTTAAATTGTCCTGAGCGGTTTTCAGTTCTTCCTTATTATTATTCAATGTCAACGTGGTTTTTTCAAATTCTTCTTTTGAAATTACCTGTTTTTCAAAAAGCGCCTTGTCGCGATTGAATACTGTAAGTGCTTGTTCGTAAGCCAGTTTGGCAAGTTGTACGCGCGATTCGGCCGAATTCAGGTTGACCATATCCGGCACAACCTTGATTTTGGCTATAATGTCTCCGGCTTTCACAGCATCGCCTGCCTGCTTGTAAACTTCCGAAATAATACCCGACATCTGGGGCTTAATCAGAATTTCGTTTCGGGGCTCCACTTTGCCGGTAGCCACCGTTCTTTTTTCGATAGAGCCTTTTGTAACTGTCTCGATTTCATACCTGGTGATTTTTGGTTTGGATTTTTGATACAAAAAGTAAAATGTACCCAGTACTACTAATCCTAGAAGTACCCACAACGTGATTTTTAGAATCTTTTTCATACATGTATGGAGCCTGCTAAATTCCGGTCAGAGGTCTTTCAGGCTTTTTTTAATTGATTAATAATTAGATATTTTATTTCGTTCAAATTTGTCTGTTTTGTTTTAATAGTAC
>JAGPGR010000346.1 GCA_018055865.1 Paludibacteraceae bacterium
TGAACTTTTCGAGCACAAACAAGGCTTCGGAGGGTGTACCGGCAAACTGGATTTCCATGTCGGCATACGTCACCGCAATCATACGGGCCAGGTACAGGCGGGCGTTTTCTTCATCGTCAACGATTAAGGCGCGTTTCATAATTATGGGCGCTAACATGTGTTTTGGTTTTTGGTTTTTGGTTTTTGATTTTTTCAGTTTTGTTTGCAAGTCTGCTGCATTCATCAGTTGCTGCTGAACACATACCCGTCGGGGATATACAGTTCGACGAGCGTGCCGGCTGCTTTGCCTTCGTGGTCGTGCAAATCAGTGATTTCCTGCTTTATTTTCCATTCGTTCTGTGTGTTATAGAACTCCACCTGCTGCTGTATCAGTTTCAGGCCTAGCTTATTTCCGTGGGTGCCCAGCTCCGCCGATCGTTTCCGGCCGATGCCGTTGTCACGAACGATGATAACAGTACCGCCGCCATTTTTTTTGATAGTGATATTCAGTTTTCCGGGTCCCTTTTTATTCACCAGACCGTGCCGGATGGCATTGTCGCAGTAGGTGTGAAGCGCCATAGCAGGAACGAATGTTTGCATATCCACATCGTTTTCAATGGTTATCTCGTACTGCAGCTTGTTGCGGAAACGCATTTCTTCCAGCTCCAGATACGTTTGTAAGTACTTTATTTCCTCCTCCAGCGTGTTGTAGTTTTTATCCGAATTGGCTAAGGTAAGCTCCGAGAACCGGGCGAACAATGAAATATACTTTCCGGCTTTGCGGTTGTCGTCCATGGCAAAACTGGCAATGGCTGTAAGCACGTTTTTGGTAAAATGGGGAAGCACTTTGGAGTGCAGCGTACGGATCTGCAACTCGTTCTCGAGTTTTTGTCTGTTGAGTTGTTCCATCTTTTTATAGTGTTTCCGCCTGATAAAGACAAATACAGCTCCGGCAATAAAAATCAAAACTTCCAGTGAATATAACAGCAGCATATACCACCGACCCCAAAACGGCGATACAATTTGTATTTGAGCAGTGGATGCTACGGGCGACCAGTGAATGCCATCCAGGCTGCACTGTACTTCAAACTGATATTTTCCGTAATTCAAATTGGTAAATTCAGCATTTTTCGTGTAAGTGGGATTCGACCATTCATCTGAAAATCCCTTCAAGCGATATTTGAATCGGAGTAAGTTGGGGGCTGAGATGGAGTTGGAAACAAATTCAAACTTCAGGAATTTGTTATTCGCTTTTAGTTTTATAATTTTCGGACCCTTTTTGTCGCATGTTTTCTGTTCCCAGGTCGCATTATCTTTCGAATAATAAAGTTTTGAAACGCGGATGGAAGGTATGATCTTTGTCTGAGATTCAACCAGTCTTTGCGGATTGAATTTCAGCATGCAAAGGGCTGAGGTAAGCCATACATCGCCCTTGCTGTCTTCAAAAAAACCGTTCTGACCGCTTTCCAGTCCGGTAAAACCTCTGTCGTAGGTTATTTCCCATACTTCAGGACTTTCGATTTCAGGCATGTGATTCAGGTTCACAAGGTACAGGCTGGTGCTTCCACCCAGCAGCAGGTACTTATCACGATATACATGCAGCGAGAAAATTCTTCTTTTGATTTTTCCAGGGGCTACCTGTCTTTCGCTGCCGTCCGGCAGTTCCACAAACAAGCCCGTTTCTGTACCCTTCCAAAGCCGCCCACTACTATCGGCCGACATGCTGATAACACCGCGGTAAGATCTTCTCACAGTATCTTCCAATATAGTATCGCCCGTAAAAACACCCTGACCCCTGAAAGAACCGAGCCTGATTCTCCCCTTTGCATCTTTGGCAATACAGGTTACATAGTTTTTATCCCAGCCATATACCTTACCCGTATCACCAAAACCAACCTTCAATCCACGCCTGATGCCATTGGAAGCTCCTGAATAAAGTGTATTGGTCGCGTTGTCGTAGTACATGGCCAGGCTTGTATCCAGTTGCGGCGCAAAGTCAAACCGATTCTGACTGTATCTGGCAATTCCTGCGGGATAAGGAAAATAAAGTTCGCCCGAAGCCGACTTTATACTATTGAAATACTGAAACTTCCAGTATTTTTCATCTGTCTTCACCGGAATCAGTTTTTCAGAAGAATCCATTTTCCAAAGTCCGTTACCGAAGCTTCCAAACCACATATTGCCCTGATTATCTTCCACAATGGACCAGATGGCATCGTTGTCCGACAAACCCAGCCGCCATTCTTCGATGTTCAGGTTGAAAAAATTGTACAATCCGTTTTCCGTACAAATCCACAGATTATTTTCTTTGTCGGCAAAAAATGACTGGATAAAAGGAAAAGTAACACTAAACGTCATTTTCCGGTCGGGATAGGTTTTTATTTGATTGTCATCCAGGTAAATAAGCGTATTGTTGTTTAAATAAAAACATGCATCACTTGTCGGTTTTGCCTGTAAAACAGATACTATATTTGAAAAAATCAATTTATCTCCTTCACGGAGATACCGCTTGATAGAAACGGAATCCTTGAAATAAAATTCAGTGAACGACCTGTCGGTGAGGTAAAAATCGGAGGAAGGCAAATCCATCAATTTTTTCACCGTCATCGTCTGATGATCCAGCTTATATATTCTCCCCGGCCCTAAAAGCGTATCATTTCGGAGTGACATCAGTTGGTGTTTACGAAGCATTTCACCCTTATATGGAGTCAGCGTATTCTTGCTCAGTGAATATTTATATACACCGGGATTGAAATTTTCCGAATGCGGTTTTCCCATACTCCCTATTAAAAATTCATCCTCGTTGATGGCAAGAGTCAGGCTTTGCGAAACATCTGTTTTTTCAAAAGACAA
>JAGPGR010000057.1 GCA_018055865.1 Paludibacteraceae bacterium
CAACAACTTAAAACCTTTTCTCCGGCGTGAAATTACCGGAAATCAGGGCTGGGGACTGATTGCCAAGATGTATCAGGCAATGGGTTTGCTTTTGGTCGGTTTTGCACTGGTAAAGGCTTTTGCACCCTATGTGACACTCAGGGAAACTGCCTCTCTCGAAGGGTTGGGGATGGGCGTTTTGTTCACTTTTACAGTGCTGATTGTTTTGCACGAATTGCTGCATGCCATCGCTTATCTGCTGGTTGGGGCCAGGAAGCTTTCATTCGGCATGAATTTGAAAAAATTTCTGTTCTACGTGCAGGCCGACAAACAGGTATTGAACTACAAAAAATTTATGATTGTGGCATTGGCTCCGGTAGTTTTAGTGGGCGTTGTGTCACTTGCAGGAGCCATCTTTTACTACGGTCAGCCGCTTTACTTTTTTTTCCTGGTCATATTCGGACTTCACGGGTTGTTTTGCGGCGGTGATTTTGGCTTGTTGTGTTTTTTTGAAAACCGGAAAGAGGAGGAGATATACACTTTTGATGTAAAAAGCGAGGGAAAGACGTATTTTTATAAGAAAAAAGCTACCGGCCCCCCAACCCCCTGAAGATTTGCCCCCTAACCCCCTAAAGGGGGAATATTGGAGGGTATTAAAGAAATAGTACAATTTATTGATGGAGTAATAAAACTCAATTCATTTTTAAAATATAATAAATTGCTCTTAAACTCCCCCTTTAGGGGGTTGGGGGGCAGCTCAAGTCCATTATTTATGCACGAAAATATAGCCGATATACGTATCAATTATTCCAAAAAAAGTCTGGACGAAGCTGATGCCGCCAAAAATGCCTTTGAGATGTTTGAAATCTGGTGGAACGAAGCCATGAATTCCGACATACTGGAAGTAAATGCCATGACACTTGCAACGGTTAGTAAAGGCGTTCCGAATGCCCGAATCGTTCTTTTGAAGGCATTTGATGAGCGCGGATTCGTGTTTTTCACCAACTATAAAAGTACGAAAGGGCATGAACTGGAAGAAAATCCGAATGTATGCCTGGTGATTTTCTGGAAAGAGCTGGAAAGACAAATCCGCATCACCGGAACAGCCGAAAAAACGAGTGCTCAGGAAAGCATCGATTATTTCAACAGCCGTCCGGACGGGAGTAAACTTGGTGCATGGACTTCCACACAAAGCCTGGTGATAGCCGGTAAAGGCTGGTTGAAAGAAACCTTTGATTACTACAACGAACGGTTCAAACGGGGTGTAATCCCGAAACCACCGCACTGGGGTGGTTATCGTGTGAAACCAACCGCCATCGAATTCTGGCAGGGACGGCCAAACCGGCTGCACGACCGCCTGCTTTACACCTTGCAGGAAGATGGAAACTGGAAAATTGAACGGTTGGCACCATAAAAGAGTACGTAAGAAAAAACCAAATCAAAAGCTCAACATGAAGCTTCGACAACTTTTCAAAAAACTACTTCCGTTTGCTCAGCCCTATAAAAATCTTATTTTTTATACGCTTTTACTTACGCTGGTCGGATCGTTTGCGGCGCAGATAAATGCGTATGTACTGCGTTTTACGGTGGATAGCATCAGCGAATTGATGGTGGCGAAAAAGCCGTTGAGCGAAGGATTTCATTTGCTGCTTATCATTTCATCGGTTTTGCTGGGCAAAGAAATCATCTATACGGCCGTTCAGTTCGGACAAAAGTTTTTTGGTGAAAAACTACGCATTCTGATAGCCCGTGACCTTTCGCAAAAAGTGGTGGAACGAATTCTGACTTACCGGATGGCGTTTTTCACCTCCAACGAAAACGAGAGCGGCAAGCTGCAAACCCGTATCGACATGGGAATAAGCAGTCTGACCCGACTGGTTCAAAATTTCTTTATTGACGTGCTGCCGCTGTTTGCCAATGCCATCGTGGCATTAATCGTGATGTTTTCAGCCAATTTTTACGTTGGGTTGGTGGGTTTGTGCATTGTTCCCATTTATTTTATCATCAGTCAGAAGCAGGCCAAAAAACTGGGTGGCTTCCGACGGAAGATGAGAACCTACCGCGAGACGAAAAACAATCAGATAATCAACATCATCGACAGCATCAATGTCATAAAATCGTTTGTGCGTGAACCGATTGAGGCCGAAAAGCAACGCAAAATTCAGTTTGATATGACTGAAAATCAGCTTGCAACCCGCAAAACAAGTTTTATGTTCGACAGCGTGAAAAGTTTCGTGGAACAAATCGGGGTGGTACTTATCATCATTCTCACCGCCTATCTGGTGCTGAGCAACGTGATGACCATTGGTGCCATCATGTTTCATATTATGCTTTTCAACAACGTGTCGGCACCAATCCGTCAGCTGCACCGCATCTACGACGATATGAACGACGCGTTGATTTATTCCGAAAGTTTTTTTGATATCCTCGAAGCCAATCACGAAATTGAAAACAGCGGAAAATTCATTCCCGAAAAAATTACAGGGAAAATTGAACTGAAAAATGTAAGTTTCACCTACCCAAATGGAAATCTGGCACTCAAAAATGTAGGGTTCACCATTCTACCCAATAATATCACCGCTTTGGTGGGTTTGAGCGGTGCCGGCAAAAGTACAGTAATCAATTTGCTGGATAAATTTTATGAAGCCACCGAAGGACAAATTTTAATTGATAATGTGGACATCCGCGATTATGACACGGAGTTTCTCCGTGAACATATCGGACTGGTGTTGCAGAAAAATCACATTTTCAAGGGAACCATAGCTGAGAATATTCAGTATGGAAAGGAAGGAGCCACAACGGATGAAATAGTGGATGCTGCAAAAAAAGCGTACATTCACGATCAGATTATGGAACTGCCCAACGGTTATCAATCGGAAGCCAATCAACTGTCTGGCGGGCAGCAACAACGGATTGCCATTGCGCGGATGTTTATCAAAAATCCGCCGATAATTTTCCTGGACGAACCCACCGCCAATCTGGATGCCATCGCTACTGAGCAGGTCAAAAACAGTCTGGATGCGATCAAGCAAAACCGAACCGTAATCATTATCTCACACAGCATTTCGCAAATCATTGATGCGTCGCACATTCTGGTGCTCGAAAAAGGAAAACTGGCGGAAGATGGCACGCACGACGATCTGCTGAAAAAGAAGGGAGCGTACTACGATATTTTCAATGCTATGGCAAGCAGTCTGAATTTTAATAAAATAATTAACTCGCTGGAAGGCGAAGAAAATTAATTGGATACTCCGAAAAAAATACTCATCTGTCCGCTCAACTGGGGGCTGGGACACGCCACACGGTGTGTACCGGTTATCCGTGAGCAACTTGCCGCGGGCAACGAAGTGGTGATCTGTGCCGACGGTTATCCGCTGGAATTTCTCCGGCAGGAATTTCCCGCTTTGAGAACCCTGGAACTTCCCTCCTATCCGATACGCTATTCAAGAGGAAAATCGCAGGTTTTTGCAATGCTGCTTTTTCTGCCAACTCTTTTGAAAGGAATTTACAGAGAAAATTATTGGTTGAAAAAATTATTGATAAAAGAACATTTCGATGTGATTATTTCCGACAACCGGTTCGGACTGTGGAACAAAAGTATTCATTCCATTTACATCACGCATCAGGTGATGATAAAGATGCCGAATGGATTGAAGTGGCTCGAACCGTTCGGATACATCCTGCACAAGTATATCATCAACAAATTCAATGAATGCCGGATACCCGATTTTGCAGAAGATGGAGGACTTTCGGGTGACTTGTCGCATAAATACGCATTACCGAAGAATGCAACGTTTATAGGAACCCTTTCGAGATTTAATGACTATAAGCTTACGGCACCTGATACAAATTATCAGATTGTTGCGGTACTTTCGGGAGTAGAGCCGCAACGAACACTGTTTGAAAAGGAATTAATCGCTATTTATAAAAATTCGGATAAAAAAACGGTGATAGTTCAGGGGAAACCCGATTCCGAACCGTTCAAAAAAGAAACAACGGGAAATCTGACTGTGATCCCGTATATGAGTACATCCGAACTGGCAGCTGTATTGATGGGTTGCGAACAAATTATTTCCCGCTCGGGTTACACCACCATCATGGACCTGTACGCCCTGAGTTGTCTGAATAAAGCCCGATTGATACCCACCCCCGGGCAAACCGAACAGGAATACCTGGCCGGTTATCTGCATTCGAAAGGATATATTAAAAACTGAAAAGCAGCGATTCGTGTTCCGAACCACCGCTTATCCTTTGTGTGTGAAGTTATCTGAATGAATTAAATCTGCGCCAACGCCTGATCCAGGTCGGCAATAATATCGTCAATGTTTTCAATCCCTATAGACAGGCGGATCATATCGCCTGTTACACCGGCGGCTATGAGTTGTTCGTCATTGAGTTGAGCGTGAGTAGTGGTAGCGGGATGGATAACCAGCGATTTGGCATCGGCTACGTTGGCCAGGTTGGAAAAGAGTTCCAGGTTATCAATGAATTTTGCTCCCGCTGCTTTGCCCCCTTTTACACCAAAGGTAAATATGGAGCCTGCACCTTTGGGGAAATATTTATCGGCAAGCGCCTTGTATTTGCTTCCTTCCAGGTTAGGATAATTCACCCAGGCAACCTTGGGATGACCGACCAGAAAGTCAACCACTTTGCGGGCATTTTCCACGTGTCTCTCCACGCGTAGCGAGAGAGTTTCGATTCCCTGTAGCAAAAAGAAGGAATTAATCGGACTGATACATGCACCGGTATCACGCAGCAATTGCGCTCTGATTTTTGTAGTGAATGCTATACCTCCCAGATCGCCGAAAACAAGCCCGTTGTAATGGCTGTCGGGTTCGGTGAAGCCCGGAAACCTGCCCGATTTCCAGTCGAATTTACCACTTTCCACAATTACACCGCCAAGGGTTGTTCCGTGTCCTCCGAGAAATTTGGTAGCAGAATGTACTATTATATCAGCTCCGTATTCAATCGGACGAATCAGGTAAGGGGTTCCAAATGTATTATCCACAATCAGAGGAATGTTATGACGATGCGCAATATTGGCAACTGCTTCAATATCTATCAGATTTGCACCGGGATTTCCAATTGTTTCAATAAAAATAGCTTTTGTTTTCTCATTGATTGCATTCTCGAAATTAGTCACATCATCCGGATCAACAAAAGTGGTATTAATTCCCAGTTTGGGAAGCGTAACACTGAACAAATTGTACGTACCTCCGTAAAGTGTACCGGCAGAAACCAGGTTATCACCAGCTTCGGCAATGTTCAGAATGGCGTACGTAATGGCAGCCGAACCGGAAGCAACTGTAATTCCGGCAGTTCCACCTTCGAGAGCAGCCACTCTTTCATCAACCACGGAAGTAGTCGGGTTGGTCAACCGGGTGTATATATTTCCGGCATCAGTCAGCGCAAATCGTCCTGCTGCCTGCTCTGCATTGTCGAATACATAGGAAGTTGTTTGATAAATGGGCACGGCGCGGGCTCCTGTAGGATCTAACGTTTGTCCTGCATGTATCTGAAGTGTTTCGAATTTTAATTTTTTGTCTGACATAATATTTTTTTTTACAATTTATGAATTTAGTATTAACGGCCCCCTAAATCCCCTTCAGGGGGAACTTACAGAGCACATATTGACGATATATAGTTTTATAAAAGTGTCTTTAAAATGAACATTCTAATTGCGTATTAACTTTGTATTAATGCTCAAGAACTCCCCCTTCAGGGGGCCGGGGGGCTACATTACAATGGATATTCTTCAAATGCGTAAAGCAGGGTTGAAAGATACCGTTCACCCGTATCCGGAAGCAGTGCTACAATGTTTAACCCTTTATTTTCAGGACGCAAGGATAATTCAGTAGCCGCATACACTGCCGCACCGGATGAAATGCCCACCAATAGTCCTTCCTGCTGAGCCAGTTGGCGTGCCGTAAGAATTGCATTATCGTTAGTTACCTGAATAATCTCATCTACAACAGACGGATAATAATTTTTCGGAATAAATCCGGCTCCAATTCCCTGAATTTTGTGTGGTCCCGGATTTCCGCCGGAAAGTACCGGCGAGTCCGATGGTTCTACTGCCACAATCTTCACCTTGGGATTATGAGCTTTCAGCGCTTGCCCTACTCCGCTCACCGTACCTCCGGTTCCAACTCCCGCTACAAAAATATCTACCTGTCCGTCTGTATCGCGCCAGATTTCTTCACCGGTTGTAGTGCGGTGAATTTCAGGGTTCGAAGGATTGTCGAATTGCTGCGGGATAAACGAACCGGGTTTTTCAGTCTGTAATTCCAACGCCCGTTGGATAGCGCCCTTCATGCCGGTGGCTCCGGGTGTAAGCACAATGTTGGCTCCGAATGCTTTTAGCAGGTTACGACGTTCCACACTCATAGTTTCGGGCATGGTAAGGGTGAGTTTATACCCTTTGATAGCAGCCACCATGGCTAATCCAATTCCTGTATTTCCACTGGTGGGTTCTATAATTTCTACGCCGGGTTTCAGAATGCC
Organism: Paludibacteraceae bacterium; assembly: GCA_018055865.1. Classification (GTDB taxonomy): domain Bacteria; phylum Bacteroidota; class Bacteroidia; order Bacteroidales; family Paludibacteraceae; genus UPXZ01. The sequence continues at coordinate 6,484 of JAGPGR010000057.1, forward strand.
CTTCTCCTCCGCATCTTCAATCATGGATAGTGCAATACGTTCTTTGACACATCCGGCAGGATTGAAGGCTTCAATTTTGACAATAATATTTGCCTGCAAATTTTTGTTTTCTGAATAATTGCTCAATTGAAGCAAAGGTGTATTACCTATGAGTTCGGTGAGGTTTCTTGCTATTTTTGCCATTTTTATTTGTCTGAAATATCTTCTTAATTTTTACAGGACAAAGTTAGAGCTATCAACATGATGGGACAATCGCTTTTTTGTGTCATTTTTATACCATGATTGTGGTATTTTTCACAGGCTTAATGCAATCCGCGTAAATAATCGCCGGTATTCATCCGTTTTTTACCGGGTGTCTGTATGTTGATGAGGTGCAGATATCCATCCGTAAGCGCAATTTTGGCTTCTTTTTTCCCGTCTGATAAGAAAGTGCCCGGTTTCAAGTTGTGAGCAGTGATTTCGGGTTTTGTTTCGAATATTTTCAGAACCAAAGTCTCTGCCTGTTCAGGGAATTTCAGTTCGGCCCAGGCAGCCGGATAGGGAGATAAGCCACGGACAAAATTATGCGCATTTCCCACGGTCATTCCGAAATCCAGCTGACACGTTTCCCTGAAAATTTTGGGAGCGCTTTTCAGTTCGGTTTCAGGCGACAGCAGTTTTTCCTGCGGAACAGCATCAATCTTATCTTCCAACAGCAAATCAACCGTTTCAGTAACCATTCCGGCGCCCAGTACCATCAGTTTGTCGTGGATGGTTCCGGCATTGTCGTCATTCAGAATTTCAATTTTCTTTTGAAGTATGATTTTTCCGGTATCAATTTCGTGTGTCAGAAAAAAAGTGGTGGCTCCGGTCTCTTTCTCACCATTGATGATTGCCCAGTTGATAGGAGCAGCTCCCCTGTACTGCGGAAGCAGTGAAGCGTGCAGATTAAATGTGCCGAATTTGGGCATATTCCACACCACTTCGGGCAGCATGCGGAATGCAACAACAATTTGTAAATCAGCTTTCAGATTTCTCAGTTCATCCAGAAATGCTTCCTCCTTCAATTTTTCAGGTTGAAGAACCGGCAGATTTTGCGAAAGCGCGTATTCTTTCACTGCCGAATACTGGATTTTATGACCGCGTCCGGCAGGTTTGTCGGGCATGGTGATTACCCCCGCTACATTGTAATTTCCTTCTACCAGTGCTTTCAGACTTTCCACCGCAAATTCGGGTGTGCCCATAAAAACGATACGCAACTCTTCTTTTTTCATTTCACTTAAAATTAATACTGCAAAATTAGTGAAAATTTATCTGTTATTTTTAAAAAACAAAACCCACTGATTAGGTGGGTCTTGCTTATTATCGGGTATTCCGGTTATTTGTTGTAGAAAAATACGCATGTACGATAAGGTTTGTATTTTGCAATCTTGTCGTTAGGATTAAATTTTCCTTTACCATTTGCAATAATTCTATCGGCTTCTATTCCATGAGCATTTATCAGTGCTTCTTTTACTGTATCAGCTCTGCGTTGGCTCAAGCCTAAGTTATATTCATCGGTACCCATGTTATCGGTAAATCCGCGAACTTCAACTATCAAAGTTGGATCAGCTTTCAGTTTTTCAGCAGTAATTTGCACAGCTTTTAGGGCTTCACTGTCCAGATCTGTTTTATCAAATTCGAAATAAATGAATGCCTTTTCGTCGAATATTTCTTCTACAGCAGTTGTCTTGATTGTTCTTCCCCAGAAATCCACCTGATTACCTGCAGGCGTATCCGGCTCTTTATCACGGCAATCAGGTACTCCGTCGCCATCTGTATCCGGATCATCCGGACAAAGTATGTCTTCCAGCTTCTGAACGCGGCGATCCAGATCGTCTAATCTTTCGGTTGGATCAGCCGGAATTACTATGCCATTGATTTGATCCTGCAGACGGTCCAGATCGGTTTTTTCAACATCACCTCTGTATTGTGCCAGACTAATGTTACGGGTATGATCCTTGTTTCTAGCATTGAATTTGTAGCGAAGCTGTAACGTACCTAATTCCAAAGCATCGTTGGCATTCGGGCGAAAGCGGCCGTCAATATCATCAACAAAATAACCCCGGAATTGAGCTTTAGCTCCTAAAGCCAGGCATTTGGTGAAATTATATTCCAGCAACAAATGGAGCGGTACAAACATAGAACGACCTTTATCGTTGGTATAGTCGGCATCAGCAAATTTTCCCCATTTGGTGTTAATCATCACTCCGTCAACATTATCCGTCTGATAATCCACCTTATGCATGGAATATCCCAGCCCGAATCCTCCCCACAAACCCCATTTGGAGTTTGATTTCTGGAAAAAGCCCTTCAAGGCGTTGAATGAAGTAAAGAAACTGACATTGTGCATTTTCGTTTCAAAAGAATATACTCCTCCGTCAGGTCTTGTATCAGCACTTAGCGGCAGGTAGTAATAATCTACTCCAAGGCTCCAAACCGGAGTAAGTGTATATTCAAGAGCTCCACCAAAAGATATTTTAGTATCAGCAGTAGGCAAAACTTCCCTTCCGTAATCTTGTTTCACGTCGCCATCAAAACGATTTAAGCCCCCTTCAAGTGTGATTGACCATCGCGACCAATCCGAGTATTGCTGAGCAAATGCTCCTAAAGTCATAAACAGACTTAGAATAAGGATAAAAGTTTTTTTCATAATT
>JAGPGR010000347.1 GCA_018055865.1 Paludibacteraceae bacterium
CTTAATATAACCTCTTGCAATTGGGGGTTTTACATTCCTTTTCCTTTTCATGTTTTTTTTCAGAATTAGTACTAACAACAAAAGTAAAATTTTTATTTTCTTTTCTTTTGTGTCCAATGAAAAATTTAATGCAGAAAAAATAAAGTGAAACATTCGTCTTCCACTCGGATTAAGACCAGGCCTCTTCTTTTTTTTCATTCGGCTGGATGCCGGAATACCACATTGGCTGAATATCCCAACAACAAAAGAAACTAATTTTACCGGATAAGGCCATAAAATTCAAACCTTTTTTTAATTTTGTGAATTATTACCCTCATTATTTTTCAAAAAAAAAAACAACAATGAAAAAGTTAGTAATTTCAACCGTTTTATTCATTATTGGTATGCCCGGAATCTATGCTCAACAAAATGACTTGTTTCAGAAAAAAGAGTTTATCTACAAAGGTGATACACTGAAATACAGGGTGCTTTTTCCAGAGAATTACGATACGAACCGCGATTATCCGCTGGTGGTTTTTTTACACGGTTCGGGAGAGCGGGGCAGCGACAACGAAATGCAGCTCACGCATGGCGCATCACTTTTCACCGGGGAGCAAAACCGGAAAGACTTTCCCTCTATCGTTATCTTTCCGCAGTGTCCACAAGAAGACTCCTGGGTGGAGAGAGAAAAAATTGATTTCGAGAACATTGAATTTCCAAAAAAGCCCACCATGACAAAATCGCTTTTTTTGGTGAAAAAACTGCTCGATAGTTACAAGAAAACCGAAGCAGTAGACAAACATAAAATATATGTGATGGGTCTTTCCATGGGTGGTATGGGTACTTTCGACCTGATTTGCCGCTATCCGAAATACTTTGCAGCAGCCATTCCTATTTGCGGCGGAGTGAATACAAGCCGGCTCAAAAAAGTGAAAAATATGCCCATCCGGATTTTTCACGGAGGGGCAGATGAGGTAGTTTCCCGTGAGTTTTCACGTAATGCTTATATTGAACTGAAAGCACAAGGTTCTGTCAGAGCAGAATACATTGAGTTCCCCGGTGTGGGACACGACAGCTGGACAAAAGCATTTGCATACCCCGATTATTTGGGCTGGATGTACTACCAATCACGCTAAAATCGAATGTAAATGACTAAAAAACTGACATTATGTCAATATGTTTTAAATCAACAAAGTGAAAAAATTGAAAAAAATAAACATTTAGAAGTCAGTTTCTGTTTTTTTGGTTACTTTTGTATATTAATCTCAATTTTAAGTTGAAATAAATATGGCAAAATTAAAAGGTGCTGTAATTGTAAACGTGGAACGGTGTAAGGGCTGTAATCTCTGTGTCGTGGCCTGTCCGCAAGATGTATTGTTGCTCAACAAAGAAGCCAATTCCAAGGGCTACAATTATTCGTATATGGAAAATCCGGAAGAATGTACCGGCTGTACAACCTGTGCTCTGGTCTGTCCGGATGCCTGCATTACCGTTTACAGAATAAAAGTAGAAGAAAAAAAATAAATTTCAGTTAAGATTTTAATTAGATGGAAGAAGTAACTTTAATGAAAGGAAACGAAGCCGTAGCTCATGCTGCCGTACGTGCAGGCTGCGACGGATATTTCGGTTATCCTATTACTCCCCAGTCGGAAATAATGGAGACGCTCATGGAAATGAAGCCATGGGAAACTACCGGAATGGTGGTTCTTCAGGCCGAAAGCGAAACTGCGTCAATCAATATGGTATATGGAGCTGCAGGTTGCGGTAAACGTACCATGACATCTTCTTCGAGTCCGGGTGTGAGTCTGATGCTCGAAGGATTTTCATACATTGCAGGTGCAGAATTGCCCTGTGTGGTGGTAGATGTAATGCGAGGCGGACCCGGATTGGGAACCATCCAGCCAAGCCAGGCCGACTATTATCAGATTGTAAAAGGAGGCGGACATGGTGATTATAAGGTCATTACCCTAGCACCTGCCACTGTTCAGGAAATGGCAGACTTTACCGTTTTAGCTTTTGATCTGGCTTTCAAATATCGGGTCATGTGTGTGGTGCTTGCCGACGGTGTGGTGGGTCAGATGATGGAAAAAGTGGTGCTTCCCCCTTTCCGCCCCAGATGGACAAAAGATGAAATCAAAGAAATAAGCCCTTGGGCTACTTTAGGAAGAACTCCTGACCGCAAGCCCAACGTAATCACTTCACTTGCTTTGCAGGCCGAAGAAATGGAAGTCATTAACCTCCGACTTCAAAGCCGCTACAGAGAAATTGAGAAAAACGAAGTACGATACGAAGAAGTGATGTGCGAAGATGCTGAATATTTAATTGTTGGATTCGGAATAAGCGCCCGTTTGAGCCAGAAAGCTGCAGAAATGGCACGTGAGGAAGGCATTAAAGTTGGTCTTATTCGTCCGATTACGCTTTTCCCATTCCCAACCAATGAAATTAAGAAATTAGCCGAAAATGTAAAAGGTGTTTTGGTGGTGGAATTAAGCGCAGGCCAGATGGTGGACGATGTGCGCATTGCTGTCAACGGCAAAGTTCCGGTAGAGTTTTTCGGAAAAATGGGTGGAATTGTACCATCGCCGGATGAAGTGCTGCATGCATTGAAAGAGAAAATAATAAAATAGTTAATTATTTCAAGTTTCAAGTTTTAAGTTTTAAGTTTCAAGTTCTGATTTCTAACTTCTAACTTCTGACTTTAAATTTCTGACTTTTAATTTAATAAAAAATATGACAACTCAACTTGTAGATCCTCAAAACCTGATTTATAAAAAACCGAGTTTGCTGAATGACACCAATATGCACTACTGTCCCGGTTGTAGTCATGGAGTTGTTCACAAGGTAATTGC
>JAGPGR010000058.1 GCA_018055865.1 Paludibacteraceae bacterium
GTATCGAGCAGTCCATCAGGCACTTACAATTCCTCTGCTCATTCCGTGACCTGGACACTGTCCACATCACTGAATATGAATTCCACCGAAACTTTCCAGGTGGTTGTTAGTGGCATAACCCAGGCAATGGGTGGAAGTAACCTGGTAAACAAAGTGACTGTATATTCAGCTAATCTGAATGATAAGGACCTCGAAAACAACGAATTTACCCTCGAAACTCCCGTTGAACTGAACCTGTGGTACGGCGGTGTAAGCACCGACTGGGCGACTGACAATAACTGGACTTACGGAGTAGTGCCGGCTTCGGGAGAAGATGTGATTTTTGCCACTACAGCTAACTACACATCAGCTGCTGTCCGCGATTTGATACTGGATCAGGACCGAACTATCGGCGATTTGGTAAACGAATCTGATCGGGCGCTCATCATTCCGGTTGAGAGGACGTTGGTCATCAACGGCAAGGCAACTACAGGTACTGCCGAACATTTAATACTGAAGTCACAGAAGAACAAAGCAAACGCAGCGCTGGTATTTGCTCAACCGCTTATCAATCAGACGGTTAATGCTACAGTTGAATTTGCATCCATTTCCAGGCCATCTACAGGAACCTGGCCACGCATCTGGCAGTTTTTCGGTGTTCCGGTGAGAAACAAGAGGTTGTTCGAATTGTTTGGCACCAACGTGCAGGGAAGTATCTACGGAGGCGATCCATCGGTCAATACCATTATAAGAAAATACGAAGAATACCTCAACGATCCGCAAAGTTATCAGGAAAAATGGCAGAATGTGGCTATGAATGATATCATGGTTCCTTTTCAGGGCTACGAAATCACACAACCCCAAGCAATGTTTGACAACGCAGATACCAATCCCTACCTGTTCAAGGGAATGCTGAATACCGATGTGAATTTTGTGCTTCCATTAACCATCTCATCAACTCAGGTCTATTCGAGAGGCAATTACATGCTGGCCAATCCGTATGCAGCCCCCATCTTTATCAGTCAGATGCAGCCTTCCGATTTCGAAAACCTGGCTCCTACCATTTATATTTACAACACCGGAAGCCGTCAGGACTGGCTCACTAACAACGGAGCAAGCCAGGTGGGCGATTTGCCCGGAACTTATTCGGCAATCCCTATTAACGCGGCAAATACGATTGGAAAAACACAAATTCCTTCAATGCAGGCATTTTTGGTCAAAGCTATTGCAGATAATCCTCCCACAGCAAACTTTACTTTCCGGTATGCTACAGTTTATCGGAATGCTATTACCACTCAAAATGAACCTATGAGAATAAGTGGAGTTTTGTCTGAGAAAACGATAGATGTCACCAGCAAACAGATTAAGCCGATGCTAACCATCGATGTAATTGGTGAAAATGGTTCGGACAGGGTGTATCTGATTACAGCAGAAGGAACCGGGAAATCGTATGATGCAGGATGGGACGGATACAAGACGTTGAGCGCCGACAATGTTCAGCTTTACGCAATGGATGCCGACAACAGGCGAATGCAGGTAAATACGGACAATGATTTGAATGACACGTACATTGGCTTCCGTACCGGAGGAGAAAGTACGTACACGCTTAGATTTATATTCAACAACCAGTTGAATGGAGTTTACGGGTCGTTGTATGTGCAGGATCTGGCAACGGGATTCACACAGGAGATTACTGATGGAACGACCATTAATTTTACTTCAACAGCGGGAACTGCAGAGAAACGATTCAAATTGACAGGGTACAGGATTGCCAGCAGTGAGAAATCAATAAACAGCGATACAGAAATAAAGCTGACAGTGAACCCAACCCGAATCGATGTGGAAAATAACACAGGAGAAGACCTGGTAGTGACAGTTTTCAATTTACTTGGACATGCTTTGATGGTCAAAAAAGTAACAACAGGAGTGCAAAGTATCAATCACGATCTGAAACAGGGAACTTACATCCTGGAAGCAAAGGCATTGAATAGCGGACAAAAAGCAATATTGAAGACATTTATTAAAAAATAAAACATACACAGATGAAAACGAAGATAGCATCCATAGCTTTATTAACTTTTGCAGTGCTTAGCTTATCATTTATGGTGTTGAAAAGCACGATTAATTCTATCAAAGAAGAAGCGATGATAGAAAATTTTAATGGAAGCAGTTTAAATACACCTGAAATTGTTGGCAGTACGATTGACGTACCGGTCTTTCAAAAACGGAAAATCAATGTAGGATCATCTATTCCCTCTGGTTCTGAAGATTTCTCAACGTCATCGTTTTCAGAATCATATTCCGGAAACACGCGAAATGAAATTGAGATTTTCTCCACCTCTGGAGTCATGCAATCAAACAGTAGTTCTTCATCTGTTGCCAGATCCTCACGTGGAAGTGCTGCAAATGCTCAGCCTGTAGGTATGGTATCGTTTAATCAGACCAAATCATCGAATAGAGAGAGACTATTTGCATCAAACAGAATATCTGTACCGCAGGAGACCCGTTTAGCTCTGTCGCAACCATTTTCCGGTATGGGAATGAGCGGACCCATGAGAATAGAAGGAGATGAAGCGAATCCACCCGCTGAAGGAGTGCCTGTAGGTGAGGGTGTTTTCATTCTGTTAATCTTGTCAATAGCTTATGGGGTATTTCAAAGATTCAGACCAAAAAGCATTTTTTAGTTTTTAGCTGGTTTATTGATTATAATGTGGTTTGTTAATTGAAAAACCTTGTAATCTTTTGATTACAAGGTTTTTACGTACCCGAAGCGGGACTTGAACCCGCACAGCCGTGAAGCCAAAGGATTTTAAGTCCTTCGTGTCTACCATTCCACCATCCGGGCAGGAATGATTCCTTAAGAAAAACGAAATACTTCGTTGTCTCTGTGAGCGAAAAACGGGACTTCCCGATATTGCTTTGCTGCATCGGGATAAACTTCTCGTCCCGTTTTCAGCAGCATTTGAGCATTTCACTACATTGAGCGAAAAACGGGACTCGAACCCGCGACCCCGACCTTGGCAAGGTCGTGCTCTACCAACTGAGCTATTTTCGCAAAATGTCTTTTTTGTTAAATGAAATCGTTATTTCATCTGTTTTTTGCCAGGGTCGGCGAGTGCCTATGCTTTTGGGGCAAGGTCGTGCTCTACCAACTGAGCTATTTTCGCAAAATACTGATATCACTTTCGTTAAAAGCGGGTGCAAATATACATACTTTTTCTAAATAATGAAATAGATTTTTGCAAAAAAACAATCTTAGTCTTCATTCAACATTCAGATTCGTTAAGTTGTCAGCTTCCATCGCATGAAGCCAATTAGAAATCTCTTTCAGCAACAAATTCCAGACAGTCTATCAATGCTTTTTTTGCATCGTTATCAGGGAAATCATTAAGCTCGAACCGTGCTTTTTGTATGAAATTATCCATCACTTTTGTGGCATACTCCACACCGCCTTTTTCATGAGCAAAATGCATTATTTTATTGATGTTTTCGGCCGAAAAGTCTTTGTTGTCAATCAATTTTACCACTTCATCTTTCTCGCTGCCCGATGTTTGTTCAATTGCATAAATGAGCGGTAAAGTCAGTTTCCCGTCTCTCACATCATTGCCTGTCGGTTTGCCTATTTGGGTTTCTTCGTAATAATCAAAAATATCATCCCTAATCTGAAAACAGATTCCCAAATACTCTCCGTAATTACGCAGATGTTCCAGCTCAGCACGGTTGGCCTTTACGGAGAGTGCTCCCACCTCAGTACAAGTGGCAAAAAGCAGCGCCGTTTTTCTTTTAATTATTTCAAAATACTCCTTTTCGGTTGTTGAAGATTGCTTTGTATTAGCCAGTTGAAGCAGTTCGCCGTCGGTAAGTGTCATTCCGATGTATGAAATTGCCCTTACAATATCTATATTGTGGGTAGTATAGGCACAGTGCAGGGATTTGGAAAGCAGATAATCGCCGGTCAGTACAGCTATCTTATTGGTCCATCGGGCATTGACCGATGCTCTTCCACGCCTTTCAAGTGTGTCATCTACCACATCATCATGTACCAGGCTTGCCGTGTGAAGCAATTCCAGTGAAAATGCACCATAAAGTGATTCCTGATTAATTTTTCCGAGAAGTTTGGCAGCCAGCAGTGTAATAATGGGACGTAATTTTTTTCCGCTTCCTTCCATCACATACGTATGAACGTTGCTGAGCAGATTATTGTCGCTGTCAAGGACTTTGGCATATATTTTCTCAAACTCCAGCATTTCAGCCCGAATCGGACGTTTTATTTTTTCTATATAGTTCATTTAGCTATAGAAGTTTTGACACAGTGTGCAAAATTAAGCAATTTTGTTCTTTCTTTTATCCTTTCAGAAATAAATAAGTATTTTTTGTGTAATTTTACATCACGAGACTTTGAATAAAAACAATTATTACATGATTATGTTTTTTATATTAAGTTCTTTCCATTTACTTTTTCAAATTTAATAAGATGAAACGACTCTTTTTGCTTGATGCCTACGCTATTATTTACCGTGCATATTACGCCTTTATCCGGAATCCGCGTGTCAACTCCAAAGGGCTGAATACTTCGGCTATTTTCGGTTTTGTCAATACGTTGGAAGATGTATTGAGAAAGGAAAAGCCTTCGCATATTGCTGTAGCTTTCGATCCTCCGGGGAAAACATTCCGTCACGACGAATATGAGAGTTACAAAGCTCAGCGCGAAGCCTCGCCCGAGGATATCCGTAAAGCGGTACCTATTATCAAAGACATTGTGCGGGCATACAATATTCCTGTGCTGGAGGTGCCGGGCTACGAGGCCGACGATGTGATAGGTACGCTGGCCAAAGTGGCAGAACAGGCCGGTTTTGAGGTTTTTATGCTCACACCCGACAAAGATTACGGACAATTGGTCTCTGATCATATTTTCATGTATCGCCCCAGGCATACGGGAGGCTACGAAGTAATGGGACCGGAGGAAGTAAGGAAGAAATACGAGTTGCTGAGTCACGAGCAGGTGATTGATTTACTTGGATTGATGGGCGACAGTTCCGACAATATACCCGGATGCCCCGGAGTAGGCGAGAAAACGGCCGTAAAATTACTGCAGGAATTTGGCAGCATCGACAATTTGCTTCAGAATACAGATAAACTGAAGGGGGCTTTGAAAATCAAAATAGAAGAGAACAAAGATCAAATTCTTTTTTCAAAATACCTGGCTACAATCAAAACGGACGTTCCGGTCACTTTCAACGAAAAAGACCTGGAAACAGAACCAATCAACGAACCGGAATTGCGCGCCCTGTTCGAAGAGCTGGAATTCCGAACCCTTGCGGCCAAAATATGGAATGAAGCGAATGTGCCTGAAAAAGCCGATGTGCTTCAGCCAAAAAAGAATCAGGGAGGACAAATGTCACTCTTTGATGTGTCTGAGACGGAAGAAATCAACTCACCGAAAGCCATAAAGAAAGAAAATCCGACTCTCCAGTTCGACTTTCCCACCTCCGAAGGGATAAAAACAATCAGAGAAACCCCTCATCAATATATTCTGGTGGATGATAAAGTGAAAAGAGCCGGATTGGTAACTAAACTTTTTATGCAAAAATCGGTCTGCTTCGATACCGAAACCACCGGACTGGATGTTTTCAATGCAGAATTGGTTGGTTTGTCATTTTCATTCAAAGCCGGTGAAGCTTATTACGTTACACTTCCACGCGATAGGCAGGAATGTCTGGCGGTGCTGAAGGAATTCAAAGCGTTTTTTCAAAGCGTACAAATAGAAAAAGTGGGACAAAATATGAAGTTTGATCTGCTGATGCTGGCTCAGTACGACATTGAACTGAAGGGAAAACTCTTTGACACCATGATAGCTCATTACCTGCTGCAGCCGGAGCTCAGACACGGAATGGATTATCTGGCCGAAATTTACCTCAAATACCGCACGATCCATTACGACGATTTATTCGGTGGAAAACCCAAAACACAGCAAAATATTCTGGATGTTGATTTGAGCTTGCTCTGTGAATATGCAGCTGAAGATGCCGACATTACTTTTCAACTGAAGCAAATACTGGAAAAGGAAATAGCTGAAAATGGACTGGAGAAACTGTTCTACGAAATGGAAATGCCTCTGATGCGTGTACTGGCCATAATGGAGCAAAATGGAGTGCGCATTGATGCGGGTGCACTGCGCGAAAGTTCTGAAATTCTGACCAAAATAATGCTGGCTCTTGAAAAGGAAATTCAACAAATGGCCGGAACAGAATTCAACGTTTCTTCGCCTATGCAGGTTGGTGAGGTGCTGTTCGGGCGGATGAAGCTGGATGAAAAAGCGAAAAAAACCAAAACCGGTCAGTATTCCACGGCCGAAGATGTACTCGAAAAACTTCGCAGCAAACATCCGGTGGTGGGCAAAATACTCGAATACCGCGGATTGAAGAAACTCCTGAGTACCTATATTGATGCGCTGCCGCTTATGGTCAACCCGAAAACGGGACGAATTCACACGTCGTTCAACCAAACAGTGGCAGCTACCGGCAGGCTGAGCTCTACCAATCCGAACCTCCAGAACATTCCGGTGCGTGAGGAACTGGGGCGCGAAATCCGCAAGGCATTTATCCCAGACGAAGGTGAACTCTTCCTGAGTGCCGACTATTCGCAGATTGAACTGCGCATTATGGCACACCTGAGCGGCGATGAAAATATGCTCGAAGCATTCAACAGCGGAAACGATATCCATGCTGCTACGGCTGCTAAAATCTTTAAAATACCTCTGACCGAAGTAACTCCGGATATGCGCCGCAAAGCCAAAACGGCCAACTTCGGGATTATCTACGGCATTTCTACTTTCGGGCTGGCCGAGCGGCTCAATATCCCGCGTGCAGAAGCCAAAGAGCTGATTGACGGGTATTTTGCCACTTATCCGGATGTGAAAAGGTATATGGACAATTCTATCCGGCTGGCTAAAGAAGAGGGCTATGTGGAAACCATATACGGCAGAAAACGCTTTCTGGCCGACATCAATTCGCAAAACAGTGTGGTGCGTGGTTATGCCGAGCGAAATGCCATCAATGCGCCCATTCAAGGTTCTGCAGCCGACATTATCAAGATAGCCATGGTGCAAATTCAGCAGCGGCTGGGAGATGAAAAACTCCGGACCAAAATGACCATGCAGGTGCACGACGAATTGAATTTCACCGTTCCCAAAGAAGAGACAAGCAGGGTCAAAGAATTGGTGGTGAGCGAAATGCAAAATGTAATTAAGCTGAAAGTACCTCTGATAGCCGATTGCGGAGTAGGAGATAACTGGCTCGAAGCACATTAACCGCCGCCTACAGGTTGTAAAACTGAAAACAACCTTTAGAACGACAGAATACGACAAAAAAGCCCTTCCTCGTAGTGAGAAAGGGCTTCCGTATTTTTTTTAGAAGCAATGAATTATGCCAACCGGTTCACATACAAAGTCAGTTTCGATTTCAGATTACCCGCTTTGTTTTTGTGGATAACGTTTTTCTTTGCCAGTTTGTCGAGCATCGAACTAACTTTAGGAAGCAATTCTACTGCTGCTGCTTTTTCTGTGGTAGCGCGCAATTTTCTTACGGCGTTACGGGCAGTTTTAGCATAGTAGCGGTTTGCCAGTTTTTTGGTGTTAGTCTGACGAATTCTTTTAATGGATGATTTATGGTTTGCCATCTCTAATGTCTTTTTTTGTAATCAATAATTTTTTTAGTAGCCGATAGGGGAATCGAACCCCTCTTTCCAGAATGAAAATCTGGCGTCCTAACCGATAGACGAATCGGCCATTGAATGGATTTAACTAAAATCCTTTGTTTCAATTGCGGGTGCAAATATACGGCAGATTTTTGAATTGACAAAATAAGGGGACAAAATATTTTGAAAAAATATCATTTTCCCTGATTAGTCGCTTTTAGTCAGCGTATTACGGGGTAGCAAGTCATGCGAAAACGAAAAGCGGGATAATTAAAATCATCCCGTTTGCGTTGTTCAAATTCCCGCTATAATCAAAGCAATGCTTCCACTTTTGCTTTCAGCGATGCTTTTGGTGTAGCTCCTATTTGTTTGTCAACCAGTTTGCCGTCTTTGAAGAAAAGGATGGTAGGAATATTGCGGATGCCATATTCGTTGGGAGTGTTGATGTTGTCATCCACATTCAGTTTACCAATTTCTACTTTTCCCGAAAATTCTTCGGACAGTTCTTCCAGTATGGGGCTTACCATGCGGCAGGGTCCGCACCACTCAGCCCAAAAGTCAATCACAACCGGTTTTCCCGATTCTATTATCTCTTTGATGTTGTCATCTGTAAATTCTAAAGCCATAATCTTTGTTTTTTATATGTTGTTTTTTTTAATTATTTCTATAACACTATTCATTTAAAAATGTTTAAATACTTGTGTCGGTTTTTTTCTATAGGTGTATAAATAATGTTGATTATGTTCGTTTAAGTCATTTCAATTTTATACTTCAGGATATCCTGTTCTTCGGCATTTTTCAGGTATTTATACACGTCCGATGTTATTTTCATCCGGTGCGGCCGGGCAAAAAGGGTCACTTTCTCAAAAGTAAAGAAATCCTTTATCTCCACATAAACGCTCACGTCTCCCTTGTTTTTTGAAATCAGGTCGGTCAGTTCATCTACCACATAATTTTCCAGTTTCTGCAGCGACAGCGAAATCCGAATGCGTTTAATTTGTTTCCTGATCTCCTTGAAAGGCATGATACTGACAATTTTCAATTCAATCTCCGGTTTTACATCCGTTGGGATTTTATTATTCCAGTCCGAACCTCTTTCCTGCACCAGGGCATGAATGTAGATAAAAAGGTCTTTGATCATGTATTTGCCGTAGTCGATGAAATTTTTTCCGAAAAGCGGCAATTCATACGTACCGTGATAATCCTCAATGGTAATCATGCCATACGGTTTGTTGTTACGGGTAGTGCCGCTGCGAAAGGATGTTACAATACCTCCCAGTTTCAGACCTGTACCCAGGTTGTATTTTTTCAGATCGGCCAGATCCACTGTTGTGGCATTGCAGATGTGGTTCAATTCAAACTCAAATTCGTCCATAGGATGAGCCGAGAGGTACATGCCAATCATATCGCGTTCGTTGTTCAGTTTCACGAGCGACGACCATTCGGGCA
>JAGPGR010000348.1 GCA_018055865.1 Paludibacteraceae bacterium
CTGTCCCACTGACCACCCGCCAGATTCGAATATATGAAAGGAACGGTGTCGCTCAGGATGATTCTGCCTGCTATTTGCGGTGTGATGGTTATTTTCCTGTTGATAGCGTAGGGTTTTATCAGCGTAAACTTAATTGAATGCATGGGTTTCTGACCTTCAAACCGGTAAAAATTGTCGGTTTTCATCGTGTACCTGAAGTTGAAATAGAATCCGCGGTTAGGGTAGTAGCCGCTGTTCAGGTTGTCGTAAGTTCCGTTCAGGACATAATTCATGTATGGCTTTGACTCGAGATTCAAAGTAGGTAATCCCGAATTTTTGAGTTCGTATAAATAATAAAAATAATCAATGTCCATCCCCAATTGTAAATTCATGTTGTAGAAATGGAATTCACTGAAATTTACGTTCAGCGTATTCTGATAGAAACCCACGTTGTAAGCCAATCTGCCTTTTTCGAATATGTTGATGTCGTTTTTGGATGTTTTGAACCTTACTCCGCCTTTGTATAACATCGTACTGCTCAGCGAATAATCAATCTGCAGGTACGGGTTTTTGTTGAGCCGGGCTGTCACTCCAAAAGTAGAGTTGAGTGAAGTCCTCACTCTGATGCTGCTGTTGAGCAGTATTGAAGCCAGACCCTGAGTGTCAAATCGTACACCGACGTTCAGATTTCGAATGTCCTTTTTTTCGATTTCGAGTACCATATCATATGGAGGCTTTTGGTTCTCCAATCTGTAAAACACTTTCGAGAATAAATCTGTACCATACATCCGCGAAATCATGTTCTGCAAATCTTTTCGCGTGGTTTTGGGGCCAATGCGCAGACGGTTTAGAACCAGTTGCTGATCTTCCGCTGATAAACCTTCAATAAATACGCTTCTAATCAATAGAGTGTCTGTTTCGATGTATGGATTTTTTATCTGTCGGATTGAAATTTCATCGTCCGACCCCAGTTTATTCTTCAGTTCAATCAGTTCATTCCACATATTTCGGGTCGTTGTTTCTCCAATCCGGATTATGCTGTCAATTTCATCCGACCGAAAACTGGCTATGTTATATTTATCCAGCTTCACCCGAATAGAAAGATCGGTATTCCGAAGGTTTTCCTCGAGCTTTTTGTTACCCAGAAAATTGCCGAAATCATGTGTAAGTTCGAGGAATGAACCCATATTTTTTTCTATTTTTTTCTCATCTTTATCGAAACTGACACCGATTACAATATCAGCTCCCATCTTCTTTACAACATCGACTGGATAGTTATTGAGAATTCCTCCATCAATAAGCAGCATACTGTCAATCTTAACAGGACTGAAAAATCCGGGAATGGCCATACTGGCTCGCAAAGCTTGCGGAAGAATCCCGTCTGAGAGAACAACTTCCTTTCCCGTTTTGACATCTGCTGCCACGCAACTGAAAGGAATCGGAAGTCGGTGAAAATCTACGTTTTCGTGATATCCGGTGGTTACATCGAGCATCAGATTGTATATATTCTGTCCACTCACAATACTTGACGGCAGTTTTATACCCTGTTTTTCGTAGTTCATCGACACGATATAAGTTTGAGCATTTTCTTTTTGTGTGCCTGACAGATTGTATCGGTAAACTTCGTCGGTAAGCAAATGCATCCAGTCCTGATGTCTCGCAAGCGAATCAAGGGCCTGCGAATTGTATCCAATGCTGTAAAGTCCGCCTACAATCGCTCCCATGCTTGTTCCTGCTATATAATCAATCGGGATTCCTGCCTCTTCAATGACCTTCAGTGCACCAATATGGGCAAAACCTTTAGCGCCTCCGCCCATCAGCACCACGCCAACTTTCGGACGCTCGCTGTGAAGCGGTGTAAGCGTAAGCATGAAAGCCGACCAAATCAACAATATTTTAATATAGAGTTTCAACTTATTTTAAGAAATCGTTTGAACTTAATCGGAATAATATTATAACTATGGCAGCGACGAATTGTTTTATTAAACCTGGTGAGTGCAGTTGATTTTTTTGAACCGGAAATGTGAAATTTCACACTACGGAACAATCATCTGTATTGCTTCAGGGATAATGGAAACCCGGCAGTTATGTCCGTTGGGAACAATGATTCCATCGGCTTCCATCAAAATGTTTTTTTCTGTTTTTATTGTAACTTCCCTGGCTTGTGAACTTTGGATAATGGGATGTTGGGTTATTTTCCCGTTGAAAATCAGCGGAAGCGCAGTCAGAATATCTTTAATAGTTGGTTTCTCCACCACTATCATATCAAAAATGCCGTCGTAGGGCAAGGCGAATGGGTTTTGTTTGATGCCACCACCGCTGAAAGGACCGTTGGCAATATTCATCGTGAAAAGTTTGAATTGTTGAGTTTTACCATCCATCGTAAGTTCTGCCTGTGTTGATTTGTATTTGAAAACAGCTGAAAGCAAAGCAAGGGTGTAAAGTAAAGAAAAACTCCCCATGAATTTCTTCATCCGATGCGTTACTTCCACTACTTTAGCGTCTAACCCAAATCCAACAGAATTGATAAAATAATGATTTTCAGATAGGTTATTCTCCGAAATTAGTTCAACTTTACCGATGTCAATCATTTTACAGTTTCCTTTGTGGAAAATCTTCATGGATTCTTTGTTGTTTTTTTTCAACCCCCAAAATCTACCCCAGTCATTTCCGGTGCCACGTGGAATGAGCGCTATTTTTATATCGGAAGTATCATCCGGCTCAGCTGCGAATATACCGTTTATGATTGCACTAATTGACCCGTCGCCGCCCAGAACAAGGTAGTTGATGCATCCGCGTTTTGCGTAGTATTTCGCTATCTCAATGGCATGACCAGAGT
>JAGPGR010000349.1 GCA_018055865.1 Paludibacteraceae bacterium
AACTTGCTCAAAAGTGGTTACGGGTTATCCCAAAGTCTGAAAAAAGAGTTTGGATTGCTTTGCTATGTAGAGAATGAAAGTAAGGCAACTGCTCAACGTGAAATAATTGAGCAATACGTTTCTGAAAATAAGTTGGAAAATGTCAGTGTGATTGTTGAAATTCATCCGGTCAAGTTCTTGGCTACAGATTGCGAGGATCACGAAGTTTCATTTCTGATGATTCAGTGTGAGCATAACCGGCGAAAACAACTTAGAAACTTCCTGAAGTATTGTCGCGATTTACGAATTCCCTACTTGTTTTTCAGGGATAGGTTTCCGGTGATGAATCTCTCGAAAGTGCTCGTCCCGGTGGGTTTTCTGGTGGAGGAATACGAAAAAGCACAGTTTGCATCAGCTTTCGGGCGGTTTTGCGGGTCGGAAATCACGTTGTTGCAGGCCAACGACTACGGATCGAAAGCAGCTGTAACTGTGGGAAAAATGCAAGAGCTTTTCGTGAAGTTTCAACTCCATTTTTCTCAGCAAAGAGCCAAATCAGACAGCTTCAAACTCGACAGGGAAGCCCTGAAACTGGCCGAACAAGCGAACTTTGGCATAGTGCTTATTTCGGCATCGCGCGATTACGGTCCCGATGATTTGCTGTTTGGACCACCGGAATATCATTTGGTGAAAAAATCGAATGTACCCTTGCTGCTGGTCAATCCACGCGGCGATTTGTACACGTTGTGCGACTGACAGCCGGATAAAACTCCAGACTCGAATATTTTTGAGCAATATACGCCCCCAATTACGAAAAACTCACTGTTCGAATTATTGTTGAAACATTTTAAGCTGTAGCTTGATTTTTATCTGAAAAAATCATGTAAATTTGTCGAAAATTATCACTTGAAAAATGTCTGCTTTCCAACACATAGGAACAAAACTGCGTCGGGTCTTTTTCAACAAGTATTTTCTGGTGCTTGTTGCTTTTTTTGTATTTCTCATTTTTTTCGATCAGCATAACCTGATAAACCGCTGGAAAACAGGAAGAAACATTAAGAGTCTGGAAAAGGAAATCCGGTTTTACAATGGCGAAATAGAATCGAACAAGCAGAAAATGAACGAGATGCAGGTGAGCGACGAAAGCCTGGAAACATACGCACGCGAACAATATTACCTGAAAAAAGACAGCGAGGATATTTTCATAATCAAAGAAAAGGATGAATAACAGAAGATTATATACAGGACAGTTGATTGGTTCTTTGCTGACTTTAGCCGGTGCTGCGCTTCAGTTGCTGGAGTTTGAATTCTCCAAATACATTTTTGCTCTTGGGGTGCTTTGCCTTATCGTCGTATTTTTTATTTACAACTTTCGGGCTAAGAATGAATCGAGCCGAATTCAGCGACAGCACAGACTGATGCTTTTTGCAGCCCTTTTTCTGGGAGTAGGTGCGTACCTCATGTTTACCAACAACGACAGTTGGGTGGTTCTGGTGCTTATTTATGCCCTTATATCTGTTTTTCTTTCCTTTCGAAATGTGGAGAAAAAAGCAGACTAGTTCTTTTCTCTGTACCTCAATTTCAACAATCGTTTTTCTACACTTCTTCGTCAATGTGTATATCCCGGAATCCGAGAAAATACAGAATTCCGTCCAGTCCGATAGTTGAGATAGATTGACGGGCTATTTCCTTCACTTTGGGTTTGGCGTGGAATGCAATTCCAAGTCCGGCAATGCTCAGCATAGGCAGGTCGTTGGCTCCGTCGCCCACGGCAATAACCTGTTCGAGCTGAATTTTCTCTACCTGAGCTATCAGTTTCAGCAGTTCTGCTTTGCGTTTTCCGTCTACCACATCGCCCAGGTAGCGTCCGGTAAGTTTCCCGTCTTCCACCTCCAGTTCGTTGGCGTACACATAGTCCATGTCGAATTTTTTCTTCAGAAACTGGCCGAAATAAGTGAATCCGCCCGATAAAATTGCAATTTTGTATCCGCACATTTTCAGTACCGACATCAGCCGTTCGGCTCCATCCATAATGGGCAGATTGTCGGCTATTTCTTTCATCACGCTCACATCAAGCCCTTTGAGGAGCGCCACCCGGCGGGCAAAACTTTCGGTAAAATCAATTTCGCCCCGCATAGCCGATTCGGTAATGGCCCTCACTTCCTCGCCCACGCCTGCGCGGTCTGCCAGTTCGTCTATTACTTCGGTCTTGATGAGCGTGGAATCCATGTCGAAACAGATTAATCGCCTGTTGCGCCGGAAAATATTATCTTTCTGAAACGAAATATCTATGCCTTCCTTCACTGTCAGGTTCATAAATTGTTCCGACAAAAATGATTTGTTTTTCAAATCGCCGCGTACTGAAAGTTCGATACACGAACGTACATTTTCATTATCATCCAGGGGCGGACGACCGGTGAGGCGCTTGATAAAATCAATGTTTAGCCCCTGCGAAGCCAATTCTTTGGTCACCAGCGAAAGCTGATGGGCTGATATTACTTTGCCCAGCACCGTTACGATGAAACGGCTTTTTCCCTGCCGGGCTACCCATTGCTCGTAATTCTCTTCCTCTACCGGCTTGAATCGCACGTTCATGTTCAGTTCGGAGCATTTGAACAGAATTTCTTTCAGAATATTGCCCGAATGCTTTTCGTCCAGCGTTCTGAAAAGTATGCCCAGTGCCAGGTTGTGATGAATATCCGATTGCCCGATATCCAGTATTGTTGCATCGTATTTTCCCAGAATACTGGTTATGGCATTGGTCACACCGGGTTTGTCTTCGCCCGTAATGTTAATCAGAATTATTTCGCTTTTCATTGTTTTCTTTTTCTAA
>JAGPGR010000350.1 GCA_018055865.1 Paludibacteraceae bacterium
TTTTCTGGAAGATTTGAACGGCATTTTTGCTTTTGCACTGTATGATGTTGAAAAAAATTGCTTCCTGATCGGACGTGACCACATCGGAATTATACCGCTGTATCAGGGTTGGGATTCGGATGGTGCGTATTACGTAGCTTCTGAACTGAAAGCACTGGAAGGGCATTGCAATAAAATTGAAGAATTTTTGCCCGGTCAATATCTGTATAGTCCTGATGGTGAAACCACCAAATGGTACACTCGTGATTGGATGGATTACGCGACTGTGAAAGACAATCTATCCGATGTACAAAAGCTTCGCCGGGCATTGGAAGATGCTGTGGAAAGACAGTTGATGTCTGATGTGCCATACGGAGTGCTACTTTCAGGTGGGTTAGACAGTTCCATTATTTCGGCAGTAGCCAAAAAATTTGCAGCCAAGCGGATAGAAACAGACAACAAGGATGATGCATGGTGGCCTCAGCTTCACTCATTTGCCATCGGACTGGAAGGTTCGCCCGATTTGGCTGCAGCCCGCAACGTGGCCAAACACATTGATTCCATTCATCATGAAATCAATTATACCGTTCAGGAAGGCCTGGACGCCATTCGGGATGTGATTTATCATATCGAAACGTATGATGTAACTACAGTGCGCGCCAGTACGCCCATGTACCTGCTTGCCCGGTTTATAAAATCTATGGGTGTAAAAATGGTTCTCTCGGGTGAAGGTGCTGATGAAATTTTCGGAGGATATCTCTAATTTCATAAAGCACCTAATGCTGAAGAATTTCACAAAGAAACGGTCAGAAAACTCAATAAGCTTCATCAGTATGATTGTTTGAGAGCCAACAAATCGCTCGCATCATGGGGTGTTGAAGGGAGAGTGCCATTTTTGGACAAAGAATTTATGGATGTAGCTATGCGACTCAATCCGAACGATAAAATGGCAGGTAATGGAAAAATGGAAAAACATATACTCCGTAAAGCATTTGAGGAATACCTGCCGCAGGAGATCGCGTGGCGACAAAAGGAGCAATTCTCGGACGGCGTAGGGTACAACTGGATAGATACACTTAAAGCAATTGCCAGCGAGAAAGTTTCAGATGAGCAAATGGCGAATGTGAAATATCGTTTCCCGATAATCCGCCTTTGACAAAAGAAGAATACGTTTACCGAACCATTTATTCGGAGTTATTTCCATCGGATAGTGCCGCACAGTGCGTGCCTTCGGTGCCTTCAGTGGCTTGCAGCACTCCAATAGCCCTGGAATGGGACGAAGCTTTCCGGAAAAATGCCGACCCCTCGGGAAGAGCAGTCAAAACAGTACATCTTCAGGGGTATTAAGATTAAGGGAAAAGGGTATTCAAATAATGTATATGCGTTTTTCCATTTTCGGGTAATTATCGATTTCTCTTTTTTTGTAAAATATCTATATATTTATTCAACTAGTTCTGACAAATATTATATTTTTGTGTAATAATCATTGCACATAAAAATCATGAAGAAAACCAAATACATCTTCGTAACAGGTGGTGTTGTATCGTCGCTTGGCAAGGGAATAATTGCGGCTTCTCTTGGCAAATTGTTGCAGGCTCGTGGTTTCAAAGTAACCATTCAGAAACTGGACCCTTACATCAACATTGACCCCGGAACGCTTAACCCTTATGAACACGGTGAATGTTACGTAACCGTTGACGGACAGGAAACGGATTTGGATTTGGGTCATTATGAACGGTTTCTGGGAGTTGAAACACATCGTGAAAACAACATCACCACCGGTCGTATTTATCAAAATGTAATCAACAAGGAACGCAGAGGCGATTATCTGGGGAAAACGGTGCAGATTATTCCACATATTACCGATGAAATAAAACGGAATATCAAATCCTTCAGTGAAAAAGGTTTTGATTTTGTAATCACCGAAATAGGCGGAACGGTAGGCGATATAGAGAGTCTGCCATACATTGAAAGTGTTCGTCAGCTGAAATGGGAGTTGGGCAAAAATATCCTTATTATCCATTTGACCTACGTACCTTACATAGCTGCTGCAGGGGAGTTGAAAACAAAGCCGACGCAACATTCCGTGAAACTGCTTCAGGAACAGGGAATTCAGCCCGATATTTTAATTCTGAGAACCGAGCATAATATCACTGCAGAATTGCGAAAAAAAATAGCCCTGTTTTGCAACGTGGAGCCACCGGCAGTCATGCAATCGATTGATGCATCCACCATTTATCGTGTTCCGCTGAATATGCATCAGGAGAAACTGGATGAGGTGGTACTCGCCAAAATGGATTTCGATTTGGAAACAACGCCGGAAGCAGATATGCTTGAGTGGGTTACTTTTGTTGAAAAACTTGAAAATGCTACGGAAGTAGTTCGCATTGGAATTGTGGGAAAATATGTGCAATTGCCGGATGCTTATATGTCAATCATCGAATCGCTCAAACATGCAAGCGCTTACAACAACAGGAGATTGACACTGGAATTAATTTTATCGGATGATTTGACGGCTGAAAATGCCGAAGTGAAACTCCAAAACCTTGATGGGATAATAGTTGCGCCCGGATTCGGACAACGAGGAATGGAAGGAAAATTTGCAGCTTTGAAATACGCACGCGAAAACGACATTCCGTGTTTTGGCATTTGTATGGGTATGCAAACGATGTCTATCGAATTTGCCCGAAACGTGTTGGATTTTGCCGACGCCAACAGCACCGAAATTGATCCTCATACGTTGCACAAAGTGGTAGACATTATGGAAGAACAGAAGCATATCCTGAATCTAGGCGGCAGCATGCGATTAGGAGCTTACAAATGCCAACT
>JAGPGR010000001.1 GCA_018055865.1 Paludibacteraceae bacterium
GGGTAAGGTTTTTTATGTAGAAAATGAGCATTTGCTAAATGCTTACATGTCACTTTCTTCTTGTGGTATTGCGTATGCTTTCCGATACATTCGGGCTGCTATGGAAGGTGGAGTGGAAATGGGCATTTACCCCGATACAGCCAGGCAAGTAGTGATGCAAACACTGAGAGGTGCTGTGAAATTGCTTGAAACAAATAACTTGCATCCTGAGGCAGAGATTGACAAGGTGACCACACCCGGCGGCATCACCATCAAAGGACTGAACGAGATGGAGGCCAACGGTTTTACAAATGCGGTGATAAAAGGATTAAAGAAAAGCCTCCCTTAACCATACTTAAGGAGTGAAATTAAACGGAGTTTCTAAAATTTCAGAAACATATTATTTAACAAAAAATAAGAAAAGCCTCCCTTTCACGGGCTTAGGGGCAGAAATTTATTATGATTACATCAGACCAGCTTAAAGTAGTGTTGGATCGCGAGGACGCGTTGAGGAGGTATCTTTGACGTCGATGCCAAGATTATCCAGATAGAAGAAGAAGAGTTACGCACACAGGTTCCCGGATTTTGGGATGACCCGAAAGCTGCCGAAATGCAGATGAGAAAAGTTAAAGACCTGAAACGTTGGGTAGAGGGTTACAATGGGGTGAAAGCAGCCACCGAAGAGCTGCAGCTCGCTTTTGATTTTTTCAAAGAAGAGGCAGTGACCGAAGAGGAGGTGGACAAAGCGTATGCACACGTGATGGAATTGCTCGAAACCATCGAACTGAAAAACATGCTGTCAAACGAAGAAGACCAACTCGGAGCGGTGATAAAAATAGTAGCCGGAGCCGGAGGAACCGAAGCTCAGGACTGGGCAGAAATGCTTTTCCGCATGTATCAGCGTTATTGCGAGCGGCAAGGATACAAAACAGAAGTAACCAACTATCAGGCAGGCGATGAAGCGGGTATCAAAACCGTAACCCTGCAAACTGAAAGCGAAATGGCTTTCGGCTACCTGAAATGCGAAAACGGAGTTCACCGGCTTGTGCGGGTGTCGCCATATAACGCACAAGGGAAACGGATGACTTCCTTTGCATCGGTGTTTGTAACACCTTTGGTTGACGACACAATTAATATCGAAGTCAATACGGCCAATCTGACCTGGGATACTTTCCGCTCAGGTGGTGCCGGCGGACAAAACGTAAATAAGGTAGAAACCGGAGTACGTCTGCATTACAAATACACGGACGAAAAAACCGGAGAAGAAAAAGAAATTGCAATTGAAAATACGGAGAGTCGCTCTCAAACTGGAAACCGTGAAAACGCCCTGAGACTTCTACGTTCACAATTGTACGAACTGGAACTGGAAAAACGCCGTGCAGCGCAAGCTGTAGTGGAAGCCGGTAAGAAAAAAATAGAATGGGGCTCGCAAATACGCAGCTATGTATTTGACGACCGCCGCGTGAAGGACCATCGAACGAACTACCAGACTTCGGACGTTAACGGGGTAATGGATGGCAAAATCGAAGAATTTATCAAAGCATATCTGATGGAATTCGGTCAGGAAGTGAAAGAATAAGCAGTTTTTTTACTTCACGGCTGTCTTCATTTCTTTCAGATAAATAATCTCATCGTATTGCTGATAATAAAGTTCCGTTTCGGTTTGTGGTTTGTGGTCCAGCTGAAGCCGACGCCATACAACCCGGAATGTTTTATTCAGGTATCGCGGATTTGGATCTTTTCCTCCGTTTTCATCGTTCGGGTTCGGGGATTTTACAGTAAGTGGAAAATGAGAATCATTTCCACTGAAACTTATTTCATCTCCCGTTTCGTTACTGAAAACATAATACACTACATCGCCCATCCTGAAAGCTGTGTAGGTGAGAACGGCAGTTCTTATTTCTCCGATTGTTTTATATCCTTCGGGTAGCCGTTTGTTCTGTAGTGCGTCAAGCGTCAAGGTTAATGTGTCAATGGGAGTGTGAAGAACAACGCTGTCTTTCATTGGGAATGAGTCAGCACTTTTGCCACTCCGGTTGCTGCACGAAACGGCGGAAATGAGAAATAAAATAAGTAGCAACAGCCTATTCATCTTTCATTTATAATTGATTATTAGCATTTTATCAGGAAACAAAGCCTAATAAGCTCTTTCCTTTTCACAGAAAAAGTATAAAAACAGAAATACAATCGGAAAAAGCATAAATCCGGCCATCATATATATAAATGGTATTCCGGCAACTAATTCAAATACCCTGAAAATCATTTCGCGAATATCAACCATTAACATTGAAATAATAATTCCAGCCAACGTAAATACAGGTACAATCCAATCTGTGGTTCGTTCTTTCATGGGCAATTTTTTCATTACGCTGCCAGCGAATCCGTCATCCTGAAATTCTGCTTTGTTTTTTCGGAAAAAATCTTTCAGCAATTTATCTTCACTATTTTCCATACCCCTGATGTGTTAAAAAATGATTCATCTTTTCCTTCCCTTTCAGAATATATGTTTTCACAGTACCGAGGGGAAGTTTCATAATTTTTGCTATTTCTGCATGCGTTTTGTCTTCCATGTAGCAAAGCAAAATAGCTGCCTTCTCTTCTTTTCTTAGAAGCTGCAAAGCGGTGTAAATATCGGTTTTTTCTGTCGAAAAATCAATATCTATACTGGTTTTTTTGTCAATTTCGGTTGTATTCAGGTCTTCATACTGTTTGCTTGATCGTACCGAATCATAAAACGTGTTGTAAGCAATGCGAAAAAGCCAGGTGGAGAAAGCCGAAATTCCCTGAAACGAACGAATATTAAGATATGCTTTGATGAATGTTTCCTGCGCCAAATCGTCAGCTAAAGTTGCGTCGCCCAGTGTCAGATTCCGCAGAAATCTCCTCACGGGCGACTGATACTTGCAAACCAGCCGATCGAACGCACGGCGGTCATCAGCGATGACCACCTGCGATATCCAAAGCAAATCTTCGGCTTTATTCATTTATCCCCGGTGAATTCGGATTGTTTTTTGGTTTTTCGATCAAATAAGCTATCAAAATTCCTAATCCGACAAAACCCGGAATTAAACCAAACAGCAGACCATCATTATTGGTGGAAATGCCCACTATGACTAACGCCATACCCACTCCGAGCCACACCAGACCGCTTTGAAGCCGCGATGAATCCTTTTTCTCAGGTTCTTCGAAGATTTTTTCGGGTATCGATTGCCCCATTTCGATAGATTTCAGATAAAGATCATAACGGGCTTTCTCTCTTTCTTTTTTGGTCCGAGAAGTAAAGAAAATAATAAAAACCACCATAATAAATGGTGCTGTTGATATCAGTACCAAAGCCCACATAGGCATCGGAATTTCATTACTATCTCTGTGTCTTTCGTTATCGAGACGCTGTTTTTCGATTTCGAGCAACTGATCAGGGTTCAGTTTCTGAAGTAAAATTGCATCTCGTACATTTTCACCTGTCGATGCATACTTTTCTATTATACTGTCATTTACAGCTACATTAGTGCTGTCAGTTTGAACCTGTGCACTTATTCCGGTCCACAAAATAATTCCTACTAAAATAATTCCAACTCGTTTCATTTTTTTTAATTCATTTTTAATGGTTTGTAAATATAATCTTTGTTTATGAATTAGACGAATTGAATTACAGATTTGGATTTAAAACAGATAAAAAAAATTCATAAAAAGTCAAATTCGCTATTATCTTATGAAGCAACTCTATATGATAGGTTAGCTTCTGGTAATTAATAGATTAACACTTCTTTGCAAATATGATAAAAAGCAGCTTTTTGTTATTAAATATATTTAGAATTTAGCACTTCAAAACTAAAGAAATGAGGCAATTAGCCTAAAAACGGAAAGATTTAAATAATGTTAATATTTAAAGATTAGTGCCCGATTATTTGTGGATAAAAAAATAGATTCATATTTTTGCACGTGATTTTTTTCATAGTATTAGATTTAAGGTTAAAGGATTGGTAGTCAAGCGAGGCTACCGATTCTTGTTTTAAATCCGCTTAATCTTCCTTTTGTCCATTCGGCATACCATCCGTTAACCATCCTTAAATTCCTGTAAATAAAGACTCCCTGAGAACTAAACAGGAACTTTATCTGTTTTTTTTACATCATTTACCGCTTATGAAAACAGGAAAATTCGAAGTAACAGGCATGACTTGTTCTGCGTGTGTGGCGCATGTAGAAAAAAGCGTACGTAAACTTGAAGGCGTAGCTGATGTGACGGTCAATTTACTAACCAACAGTATGTCAGTGAATTACGACCATAAAACACTTGCTCCTGATGAGATAATTGAATCGGTACAAAAGGCTGGGTACGACGCTTTTGAAAAAACAGAAACTGCCACAGGTGTCGTACAGCTGGTAAATCAAGCTGAAAATGAGCAAAAAGAGATGAAAGTTCGGGTTATATATTCCTTTATATTTCTTATTCCTTTGCTCTATATCTCCATGGGGCAAATGGTTGGCATACCATTGCCGGCTTTCTTAACCGGTGAAAAAAACGCCCTCATTTTTGCAGTTGCACAATTGCTGCTCACAGTTCCGGTTTACATAATTAACCGCAAATTTTTCACACACGGATTTAGGGCGTTGTTGAAACTCTCACCCAACATGGATTCACTTGTAGCCATAGGCTCATCGGCTGCGCTCTTGTATGGATTTTTTGCAATTTTCAGAATTTATTACGGGATTACTTACAATAATCCGGCTGTTATTCATCAGTATATTCACGACTTGTTTTTTGAATCTGGAGCTACCATCCTTACTCTGATAACGCTTGGTAAATACTTAGAAGCCCGGTCGAAACGTCAGACATCTGATGCACTGACAAAACTCATCAATTCTGCTCCTCAAACAGCCAACGTCATTCGCGACAAAAAAGAAATTGAAATTCCTGTGAATGAAGTAAGGGTAAACGACATTGTAAGCATTCGTCCGGGAGAAAAAATTGCTGTTGATGGGATTGTGGAAAACGGATTTAGCTCGGTTGACGAATCGGCACTCACGGGCGAAAGTATACCTGTTTTCAAGCAAAGCGGCGACAGCGTTATTTCAGCGAGTATAAATAAAACAGGATTTTTTACTTTCCGCGCTACTAAAGTGGGCCGAGATACTACTCTTTCGCAAATTATTCGGCTGCTGGAAGAAGCATCGGCTTCCAAAGCTCCCATTTCAAAACTTGCCGACCAAATCAGCCGGATTTTCGTACCGGTAGTCATCGGAATTGCCGTTCTGGCTACTATTACCTGGTTGCTTTTCGGCCAAACGTTTGAATTTGCTCTATCCATAGGAATTGCAGTACTGATTATATCCTGCCCCTGCGCACTTGGACTGGCTACTCCGGTTGCCATTATGGTCGGGATGGGCAAAGGAGCTGAATCAGGAGCACTCTTCAAATCGGCAGAAGCGCTGGAAATGGGCGGAAGAATCGACACGATTGTTTTTGATAAAACAGGAACCATTACCGAGGGAAATCCTCAGGTAACTGACATCGAATCCATTCACTATTTGGACGAAAGAGAACTGTTGCGAATTTGCGCTTCACTCGAAAAATATTCTGAACACCCTATTTCGGGAGCAATCATTAAAAAAGCAGAGGAAGAAAAGCTGGAACTGTATCCCGTCAATGAATTTACCGGAGTTCCCGGAAAAGGAATTTCAGGCAAAATTAAAGGTGAATTTTACAAAGTCGGCAACAAGGCATTTATATCCGAAAGTATTGACATTGAATATGTTGAAGATTTTTTATTCCAGCTTTTGCAACAAGGAAAAACAGCCCTGTTCGTTGCCGACGATGAGAACATACTGGGTGTAATCGGAGTAGCCGACGTATTGAAACCTACAAGCCACGAAGCGGTTGACTTGCTGAAATTAATGAATATGTACACCATATTACTTACAGGCGATAATCAGCGTACTGCCTTTGCCATTCAGGATAAAATAGGTTTTGACAAAGTAATAGCAGAAGTACTACCGCAAGACAAAGATAAAATTATTCAGAATTTGATGGCCGAAGGACGAAAAGTAGCCATGGTGGGCGACGGCATAAACGATGCACCTGCATTGGCACGTGCCGATTTGGGAATCGCTGTGGGAGCTGGCACTGATATTGCCATCGAATCGGCAGACGTGGTGCTGATGAAAAATGATTTGCTGGATGTGGTTACCGGTATTCGTTTAAGTAAATCAGTTATTCGAAATATCAAAGAAAACCTTTTTTGGGCGTTTTTTTATAACATTATCGGCATTCCTTTGGCTGCAGGAGTCTTCTACGCCGCATTAGGATGGAAACTCAGCCCCATGTTTGCAGCAGCAGCCATGAGTTTGAGTTCGGTTACCGTGGTGATGAATGCACTCAGGCTACGAGGCTTTATCCCCACAAAGTCAAACCTGAAACTCCTGAAGACTGGAAATTCCAATTGATACAACAATCAACTGTTCAATTTTTTACAATTTACACACTACAATAAACAAACTTTAAACAAAACCTTTGAATCCCTTCATTAAAAAAGGGCAGTTTTCAAAATTATTATCATTATTATGGAAAAAACAGCATTAATAAAAGGAATGAGTTGCTCACATTGCGCAACCCGGGTGGCAAAAGCACTGAATAAAATAGACGGTGTAGAAGCAACCGTAGATTTGGAAAGCAGAACAGCCAAACTACATCTTTCGAAAAAAATCTCGGACGAAAAAATTAAAGCGGCGGTAGATGATGCCGGATATGAAGTAACAGATATTATTGGTGTACCTGAAAATTAAACGAATAGATTATCCCCTTTCAGTTTGTAATTTCACACGTAAATAATTGGTTTTAACCCTTCATATAGAATTCATATATTAACAGAACACAACCATTTATTAAAGACCCATAATCATACCCGATTCATAAAAAACAAAAATAATTGCCTGAAAATTTGGCTTATACCTGTTTGTTTTTGTTATTTTGCACCCAATTTAAAAAACCGAACATAATTATGTCAAAAAATTTAGTCATTGTTGAGTCACCTGCCAAAGCCAAAACCATCGGGAAGTTTCTCGGAAACGAATTCGAAGTAATGTCGAGCATGGGACATATCCGCGACTTGTCAGATAAAGGATTGGGGATTGATTTTGAAAATAATTATGCTCCGCAATACGAAGTTTCGGCCGACAAGAAAAAAATAGTAGCTGATCTTAAAAAGGCTGCCAAAAACACCGAAACTGTGTGGCTGGCATCCGATGAAGACCGCGAAGGAGAAGCCATTGCCTGGCATTTGTCCGAAGAATTAAAATTAAAAAAAGAAAACACCAAACGGATTGTTTTTCATGAAATTACAAAAGATGCCATCTTGCATGCCATTGCAAATCCGCGCGAATTAGATATCAATCTGGTGGATGCACAGCAAGCTCGCCGTGTATTGGATCGGATTGTGGGTTTTGAACTTTCACCGGTGCTTTGGCGCAAAGTTCGTCCGTCGCTTTCTGCCGGGCGCGTGCAATCGGTTGCAGTACGTCTGATAGTAGAGCGTGAAAGGGAAATCAACAATTTCAATGCGGAAGCGACCTACAAAGTTACAGCTATTTTCTCATCCAAAGATGCCAACGGAGCTACCGTGGAACTCAAAGCCGAGCTGTCGCGCCGATTCAACACCAAAGAAGAAGCGCTCGCGTTTCTGGAAGTGTGCAAAAAAGCTCAGTTCAGTGTGGAGAGCATTGAGAAAAAACCACTTAAAAAGTCACCTGCGCCTCCCTTTACCACATCTACAATGCAGCAGGAAGCATCACGGAAATTAGGATTCTCTGTATCGCAAACCATGATGGTAGCCCAGCGACTATACGAATCGGGAAAAATCACGTATATGCGTACCGATTCAGTCAACCTATCTTCATTGGCCATTGGAACGGCCAAACAGGAAATAATAAGCATGGCCGGTGAAAAATACGTGAAAATCCGTAAGTTCAACACCAAATCAAAAGGTGCTCAGGAAGCTCACGAAGCCATTAGACCTACCTACATAAGCACACACAGTGTTGAAGGTACTGTACAGGAAAAACGGCTTTACGATCTTATTTGGAAACGTACCATCGCTTCGCAAATGGCCGATGCCGAAATGGAAAAAACAAATATTTATATCAATATTTCGGGCAGCAACTACCAATTTATAGCTTCGGGCGAAGTAATTGTTTTCGACGGTTTTTTAAAGGTCTATCTGGAATCCACCGATGATGAGCCGGATGCTGAGACAAGCGGAATTTTACCAACCATGAAAAAAGGTGAAATTCTTACTTCCAACGAAATTCTGGCTCAGCAGCGTTTCAGCCAGCGCCCGGCTCGATACACCGAAGCCAGCCTGGTGCGCAAACTCGAAGAACTCGGAATAGGCCGACCATCAACCTATGCACCTACCATTTCTACCATTCAAAACCGAAAATACGTAGAAAAAGGGGATCGAACGGCCATAAAAAGAGAATTCAACGAACTAAAATTAAAGGATGGAAAAATTTCAGATAAAATAAAAACCGAAAATACCGGAGCCGAGAAATCAAAACTTTTTCCTACGGATATTGGTCTGGTAGTCAACGACTTTCTGTATGAATACTTTCCGGATATCATGGACTATAATTTTACGGCCCTTGTAGAAAAAGAATTTGACCACATAGCCGAAGGAAAAGTAAAATGGACAAAATCCATTGATAATTTTTACAAAAAATTTCATCCGGTAGTGGAAAGCACCCTTAAAAACTCCGAACGTCAGGTTGGAGAGCGCGTTTTGGGCATCGATCCCAAATCCGGGAGACAAATAGCCGTTAAAATAGGCAAATTTGGCCCTATTGCTCAAATAGGAAAGTCTGAAGAAGAAGAAAAGCCGGTTTTCGCGTCACTTCAAAAGTCTCAGTCTATTGAAAGTATTACACTGGAAGATGCTCTGGAATTGTTCAAACTTCCCCGTGAAATTGGTGAATTTGAAGACAAAGAAATGATAGCTGCCGTGGGCAGATTCGGTCCATATATCCGTCACGACAGCAAGTTCTATTCATTGCCCAAGACAGATGATCCACTTGAAATTTCGTCTGAAAGAGCCATTGAAATTATTGAGGCAAAGCGAGAAGCCGATAAAAACAAAGTCATCGGTGTATTTGGCGAAAAGGGCGAAATACAGGTTTTGAACGGAAGGTTCGGCCCGTACATAGCTTTCGAAAAAAACAATTATAAAATTCCGAAAAAGACCGACGCCGCATCTTTGACCGAAGATCAATGTCGCGAAATCATTGCTTCGCAGGCCGATACGGTTGGAAAAAAGAAAAAGCCATTTGGCAGAGGCAGAAAGAAAGCCTAGGAACGGAGTCTATTGCCCGGCCTATGCCTGTATTGGTTTAATTAATTATAAGTCCATAAAAATGAAACGTTTACTGTTTTTTGTCGCTTTGCTTCCTGTGTTGGTTTCAGGGCAAACCATAACCGAAGGGAAATCCACACTGATTTATTCGCTTCCGAAAACCGAATTTGTGATTAATGCCACTGTAGAACTTGTTACCGAAAATCCGGGAAAATTTTATCAGTATTCCGAACGATTTCTGGCCACTTCGGAAGTAATCACTGCCGAAAAAAAATACTACCGGCTGAAAACAATCACGATGGAAACACGTACTGTAAGTGATTCAGAAAGGACTTTTACAATTATTCCCTCCAAAAAATCGCTCGCAAACCAGATTTCGGTTAATGACGAGGGCATTTTATGTGGCATCAATGTAGCGCCCTCCAAAGCAATCAAAGAAATTCGAACCGAAAGAATCGAGAAAAAAGAAAATTTCTCCAATTCGAAACTGCTGCCGCTGAGCGAAGAATATATGCTGGCCGGTTCGGTGGCAAAAATGGCCGAAGGAGCCGCTAAACAGATTTACCGAATTCGGGAAAACAGGGTGGATTTACTCTCCGGCGACGTTGACAACATGCCAACTGACGGTGCTTCGCTCAAAACCATGATAGCCGAGATGGATGTGCAGGAAAAAGAGCTGACTAAACTTTTCACAGGAATTACGACGGTGGAAACTCTGACTCAAACCATTGTTTACACACCCAAAACGATCGAGAAGGATGAAGTAGTCTTCCGTTTTTCTTCCCACAGGGGAGTTGTTGCGTCCGACGATCTTAGCGGAGCTCCTTACTACCTGAATATCAATTTTGAGCCAATAAAAACGGTGACTAATGAGTCCAAAAAACCCAAAAAACCGCTTATTGAAGTCTTTACGATACTACCGGTAACGGCTCAGGTGAGACTGGACGATGGAAATGAAACCCTATACGAGCAACAGGTCACGCTACCACAATTTGGCATTTTACTACCCATTCCACTGGAAACGATGGATAAATACAGCAAAGCGTATGTAAGTCCGGAAAACGGCAGACTGCTTTCTATCGAACAACTGCCTAAGAAATAGTAAGTTACTTCGTATTATTAGTTTTACTTTTTTAGTTTCACGTTATTTACTATTCGTTTTTTGTCTTACGTCGTTATTCGTTTTTTATACTACTAACAAACACGAAGTAACTAAAACCGCTTTTTCACCAATACATTCAGCCCCTCAGGCACTATTTTGATATGAATTTCAGTTCCTTCGTCGTGCGGATCGCCATCGAGGTGAAAAGGTCCGGGTTTTTCGCGGTAAAGCGTAATTTCATCCGTCCGCAACGTCGAAACCAATAGATCTTTTTCAATTGTTTTGGTGAAAAGCTGAAATGCCAACGTAGGAATTGCAATTACAGGCACCATACTTATCACCGAAATATCCAGCAATCCGTCCTGAACGCTGGCATTAGGAGCAATGTAGGCATTATAACCCCACTGCGATGCATTAGCAAATG
Organism: Paludibacteraceae bacterium; assembly: GCA_018055865.1. Taxonomy (GTDB): domain Bacteria; phylum Bacteroidota; class Bacteroidia; order Bacteroidales; family Paludibacteraceae; genus UPXZ01. Next base: position 10,847 of record JAGPGR010000001.1, read on the forward strand.
TAATCACAAAAGCTTCTCCATCCAGGTCAATTCCCTTACCCGTCATCCGGTAATGCTGAGGCTCATAATTGAGGTATCCTTTTACCATTTTCTCCAGATAACCCATCATACCCCGTGTTGTACCTCTTGAAAACAGCTCGCTCACATACGCATCAAAACCGGTACCACACGTACAGAAAAAAGGTTTTTCGTCGTTCACCAAGCCGTAATCCATCCTTATGACTTCAGAAAAATTGAGCTGTTCTATTGCTTTAGCCATGTTCGACGGTATTTTCAGATGCCTGGCCAGGCCGTTGCCGGAACCTGTAGAAATGACTCCCAAAGCCGTTGGAGTATTTACCAGCGCTTTTGCCACTTCATTCACCGTTCCGTCGCCTCCTACTGCCACTACTACATCCAGCCCTTCTGCCGCAAAACTTGAAGCCAGTTCGGTTCCGTGACCTTTGTAAGCGGTGTATATTATCCTGCAGTCTGCAAATTGCTCTTTATCAATAATCTGCTGGATGGACTCTGATATGTTCGCTTTGGATGAAGTACCCGAAACCGGATTAATAATAAATGCAATATTTTTTTTCATACAAGAGAAAAGTATATAATGCGAATGTACCGAATTTATTTAAAAAATTAAAGTTAAATTTTACACTGTTGAAACATTGAAAGCATACGGTTTGTTGTATATTTGACGATATTTATAATTCATCCTATGAGAAAAAGAAGAAAAGAACAAGGAAGCACCCGTTTACGTAAAAATGACCTGCTGAAAAGCATTACTACCATTTTCACCGAAAATCCGCAAAAAACCTACAACTACAAACAAATTTCCAATCTGCTGGAAATTGAATCCGATACACAACGGACCTTTATCAACGAACTGATCTACCAGTTGCGCGATGAAGATATACTGACTGAAATTTCGCGCGGAAAATTCAAACTGAACTCCCGTGGAGGCTACATTACCGGCAAATTTGACCGTCAGGGAGTAAAATCATACCTGATTCCGGACGACGGCGGCGAACAGATATTCATCCCTGAACGTAAAATAGGCACCGCCATGCTCAACGATAAAGTGAAAGTATTCATGTACGCACACCGCAAGGGCAAAGAGCCTGAAGGTGAAGTGGTTGAAATTCTCCGGCGTGCGCAGGATACGTTTGTCGGCATACTCGAAGTTTCGGATAACTTTGCATTTCTAAATGTGCAAAGCAAAGTGCTCAATAGCGATATCCTGATTCCAAAAGCAAAACTGAAAGGCGGAAAAACCGGACAAAAAGCCCTTGTAAGAATCATTGAATGGAAACATACGATGAAAAGCCCTGTGGGTGAAGTTATTGATGTACTGGGAGACAAAGGTGACAACGATGCGGAAATGCACGCCATCTTAGCCGAATATGGTTTGCCTTACAAATATCCTGAAAATGTGGAAGCTGCAGCTGAAAAAATAGAGGCCGGAATCACCCCGCAAGAAATTTCGAAACGACGTGATATGCGCTCTGTAACCACATTCACCATCGACCCGCGCGATGCAAAAGACTTTGATGATGCACTTTCAATCCGGAAACTCGACAATGGACTTTGGGAAGTGGGTGTACACATAGCCGACGTAACACATTACGTTCGTCCCGGTACGATTATCGACAAAGAAGGGCAGGAACGTGCCACTTCGGTTTATCTGGTTGATCGCACAGTACCCATGCTTCCGGAGTATCTCTCCAATGGCATCTGCTCTCTTCGTCCCGATGAAGACAAACTGACTTATTCGGTCATTTTCCAACTGAACGAGCGGGCCGAAATAAAATCGTATGAAATAGCCAAAACTGTAACACGAAGCAATCGCCGCTTCACGTACGAAGAAGCTCAATCGGTGATTGAAACCGGCGAAGGAGATTACAAAGAGGAAATACTGACACTGAATGAACTGGCCAAAAAATTACGTGAAAAACGTTTCCAATCAGGTGCCATTGCTTTTGATCGTGAAGAAGTTCGTTTTGAAATAGATGAAAAAGGGAAACCCCTGAGTGTGTATTTCAAGGTTCAGAAAGACTCCAATAAATTAATTGAGGAATTCATGTTGCTGGCCAACAAAACGGTAGCAACTCACATTGGGAAACCGGGTAAAGGTCAGAAAGTCCGAACATTTGTATACAGAATTCACGACACACCCAATCCTGAAAAACTGGAAAATTTTTCCGCTTTTATCAAAAAATTCGGCTATAATCTGAAATCGACCGGAAAAAAAACGCAAATATCCTCGGCTATCAATTCGCTACTTGACGAAGTTTCGGGTAAAAAAGAGCAAAATCTGATTGAAACACTGGCTGTACGTTCCATGGCAAAAGCCATCTATTCCACACAAAATATAGGTCATTACGGGCTTGCGTTTGATTATTACTCGCATTTCACTTCACCCATACGCCGATATCCGGATATAATGGCCCACCGGCTACTGGAACAGTATGACAAAGGTGGCAAAAGTGCAAACGAAAAGGAAACCGAAGAATTGTGCGAGCACTGCTCCAACCGCGAACAGCTTGCTGCTAACGCCGAACGTGCTTCCATCAAATACAAACAGGTGGAGTTTATGGCTGAGCGGGTCGGGCAAACCTTCGATGGAGTCATTTCAGGCATTACCGAATGGGGTATTTATGTAGAACTAATCGAAAATAAGTGCGAAGGAATGATTCCTATCCGTGATCTGGATGACGATTATTATGTAATGGACGAAAAAAATTACTGCCTGATAGGACGACGCTTCCACAAAAAATATCAACTGGGCGACGAACTTACAGTAAAAGTAGCAAAAGCAAATCTGGACAAGAAACAGTTGGATTTCGTGCTGGCGTAAAGAAAAAGGAAGCCCCCCAAATCCCATTAAGGAATACTTCACGTAGTTGCAGATTGGTTTTATTTAGAAAAATATTTCGTATAAATTATTTGAGAAATCAAAATATTGCCTTATCTTTGCAGTCCGAAATAAGCCGGAAACCGGCCCCGTGGCTCAACTGAATAGAGTATCTGACTACGGATCAGAAGGTTACAGGTTTGAATCCTGTCGGGGTCACCAGAAAAAAAACCTAAACAGCTAAATAACAGCTGTTTAGGTTTTTGCTTTTTAGTATTTACATAAATTTTACACACATTTCTTTACAGTAATTCGGAGTCGCATTCTGTGAAAATGATCCAAAAAGATTAATCCAATATTGATTGAACTGAAATAATAGTATCATATTACACTTCAAAATGACATGTTTTTCATTGTATAATGTCTATATTTGTGCAATCTTAAAATATTACTGTCATGAAAACAGTCATTCTCACCTCTTGCAATAATTCTGTGGAAGCCACTCTGATTCAGGGTAATCTGGCCAACGAAGGAATTGAAAGTTTCCTTTCCAACGAGAACTACACATCGCTTTATCCGAATATGAACGGGGCAATGGGCAATGGAATTCAGGTTTTTGTGAATGAAAATGACGTGGAGAAGGCTTTACAAATTATCAAACCTGATGATAACAGTATTCATTGTTCAACATGCAATTCAACAAACGTAACACAACAATCCGGTAAAAACATGCTGAAAGTGGTGGGGATAATGATTCTTAGCCTTTTCTCCTCTTCTGCCTTCGGCACTGCCAAAACAAAATACCACTGCAACAATTGTGGAAATGATTTTGAAAAATAAAATCTCCTGATTCGGCACAGAACTTATCGAATGTAAAACGCTGAATATCTGATGATTTCAGCGTTTTATTTTACATTTTGAGTTTTATCAATTGCAAAAAATCAGAACTATGTAATCTAAGTTTACATTCTGTATGTATCCAGATTCTCCGGATTGAATTGTTTGATAAACGTAGCATTTTTGCGAACTTCCACTTCTGCATAATTCAGATACACTTCAGCAGATTTGCGGAACAAGTCTTTGTCATCGCGGCTGGCATCCAGTATGAGCAAATAACACATAATGATATGTCCTGCCATTTCCACCAAACGGCGAGCCTGGAAATCCAGGTATTCCTGATTTTTCAATTCGTCAACCCTTGCCACGGCCGTTTCGAGCAGATTAGTCATACTCATCAGGCGTTTTCGGAGCGATTGGTATTCCGGTTTAACCGGCTTTTGTTCGTACTCCCTGATTTTTTTCAGATATGTACCTGTTGTGACGTGACGAATAGCTGCCACAACCTGCAATTGAGTTGTACCTTCATAAATAGTAAGGATTCGGGCATCCCGATAAATACGCTCACAGGCGTAGTCTTTCATAAACCCTGAACCACCATGAATCTGAATACTGTCATAGGCATTCTGGTTGGCAAATTCACTGGCAAACATTTTGATAACCGGTGTAAAAGCATCTGCCATACGCATATATTCCTTGTATTCTGTTTTTTCCTCTGGTGTCAGTTTGCGTTCCTGCTCTATTCCTTCGTACGCTTTATATAAATCGACAAATCGGGTAGTTTCATAAAGCAAAGCCCGTGAAGCATCCAGTTTTGCCTTCATGACCGAAAGCATTTCGTACAATGCCGGAAATTCAATGATTGCTTTACCGAATTGTTTACGGTCGTTGGCATAGCTCACTGCTTCCTGATAAGCAGCCTCCGATACTCCGACAGACTGTGCACCAACCCCTAAGCGTGCGCCATTCATCAACGACATGACATATTTGATCAGGCCCAAACGGCGGGTACCGATTAATTTTGCGGGTGTATTGGTAAATACAAGTTCACAGGTGGGTGAACCTTTTATACCCAATTTATTTTCTATACGACGCACTTTGATGGTGTGGTCGAACCGATTATCGGCAACGAAATACGACAGTCCGCGGGCATCCTGTGTTCCTTCTTCGGAGCGGGCAAGCACGAGCTTAATCTGAGCATCCCCATTGGTAATGAAGCGTTTGACTCCGTTGAGATACCAAATCCCGTCCTTTTCGGTAGCTTTGAGCTGCACTGCCTGCAAGTCAGAACCTGCATCGGGCTCTGTGAGGTCCATGGAACAGGTTTCGCCTAACGTTACACGCGGCAAAAATTCAGCTTTAACTTCCGCGTCGCCATATTCGCAAATGGTTTCGGCGCAGTCCTGTAGTCCCCAAATGTTGGCAAAACCCGCATCACCACGTGATACCAACTCGCCGCTCATCACATAAGGTGTCATAGCAAAATTCAACCCTCCAAATTCACGAGGAAGAGACATGCCGTAAACACCTGCCTGAACAAGTGCATCCTGATTTTCCTGAGTGCCGCGGGCATACTTCACCCGGCTGCTAATTACCTGCGGCCCTTCTTTGTCCACACTTTCAGCATTTGCAGCTATAGTTTCGGCACTTATTTCGCCTATGATTTCGAGCACTTTATCGTAATTGTCTATTGCGTCTTCAAAATCTTGTGGTGCAAAATCAAATTTATTTTTATCTGAAAAATTACGCTCACGAAGTGATACAATTTTCTGCATCAACGGATGCGAAAGCTGAAATTTCAGCGCCGGATTTTCTGTATAAAAGTTCATATCTTTTTTTACTTACTGTTCTTCTTATAATACTTAATCATTTTTGGAATAACTTCTTCAACGTTTCCGGTTATCACATAATCGGCAATTGCATTGATTGGTGCTGCCGGATCATTGTTGATGGCTATAATCATCGAACTTTCCTGCATACCTGCAATGTGCTGAATCTGTCCGGAAATACCGCAGGCGATGTACAGTTTTGGACGAACCGTAACACCGGTTTGTCCAATTTGTCGTTCATGTTCAGCAAATCCTGCATCGACAGCTGCACGCGATGCACCAACTTCTCCACCCAGGGTATTTGCCAGTTCATACAAAAGTTTAAAATTCTCTTCGCTTCCCATACCGTATCCGCCCGCAACAATTATCGGAGCACCCTTGATGTTCAGCTTTGATTTTTCCATGTGGCGTTCAATCACTTCAATAACAAAATCTTCATCGGAAACGTATTTGGGCACATCCAGTTTTTTAACCGCTCCTTTGTATTTCGGGTCACGAATCTCTTTTTTCATCACACCTTCACGAACAGTTGCCATTTGAGGTCGACAATCAGGGTTTACAATAGTTGCAACTATGTTTCCTCCAAATGCCGGACGAATCTGATACAGGAGATTTTCATACGTTTTTCCTGCTTTTTTATCCTCATATGTTCCAATTTCCAATGCAGTACAGTCGGCCGTAAGGCCGCTATACAGGGCAGACGAAACGCGGGGCCCCAGGTCACGTCCTACAGAAGTGGCACCCATAAAGGCAATTTGAGGTTTTTCTTCCTTGAAAAGATTAACCAGAACCGATGTGTGAGGCAGCGTGGTATAAGGTGACAGGCGTTTGTCATCTGCAAGATAAAGCACATCAACTCCATATGGGAAAACCTGATCGCCGATTTTATCCAGTTGATAACCAATGGCTACAGCTTCCAATTTGCAATTCAATTCATCAGCCAGCGATCGTCCTTTGGTTAGCAGTTCCAGACTAACATCACCAACAAGTCCGTCTTCAATTTCAAGATATACTATTAAATTATTCATCTTTTATCCTATAGTATGATTAACAATTAGTTCTTTCATCATTTCTTCAATTTCCACATCGTTTGAGGTGAGTTTTTTACTTTCTTTGGCAGTAAAAACCACGCTTTCTATAGCCTTCACTTTAGTTGGCGAACCACTCAAACCAAGCCACTTCGGATCGTGTTCTACATCGTTGGCTCCCCATTCAGTGATATTGAGATAGGAGTGATTGACGTAAAATTCGGTATAATCCGTACCGCTTTCCTGACGTTCGGACTGAGTTTTGGCATATTTATACTTCATCAGTCTTTTAGCATTCCGCGGACGGCAGGGAGCTGCAGTACCATTCACGGTAACCACTATGGGCATCGAACCCCGAAGTATTTCCACACCCCGCTCCACCCTGCGTTTTACGGTAATCGTCTGTTCTGTAACTTCAAGTATTTCTTCAGCGTAGGTAATTTGGGGAAAGCCTAATTTTTCGGCCACCTGCGGACCTGTTTGTGCGGTGTCGCCGTCGATAGCTTGTCGTCCGCAAATGATCATGTCCACTTTTCCCATTCGGCGAATGGCACATGAAAGAGCGTAGGAAGTAGCCAGACTATCTGAACCGGCAAATTCGCGTCCGCTTAGCAGATAGCCTTTATCTGCACCGCGGTAAAGTCCTTCGCGTAAGATTTCGGCAGCGCGTACCGGGCCCATGGAAAGGAGGCTCACTGTAGTGCCGGGAAATTTGTCTTTGATTCGAAGTGCCTGCTCCAACGCATTGAGGTCTTCGGGGTTAAAAATGGCTGAAAGTGCGGCACGATTAACTGTACCATCGGCTTTCATCGCATCTTTACCCACATTGTGCGTATCGGGCACCTGTTTGGCTAGAACAATGATATTAAAACCCATATTTTTTTGTTTTAGTAAATAAATATATTTTTTGTCTGAAATGTATTGATTTTTAGTAAAAAGCAGGACAAAATTACTGATTTAAATTGAATTTCGAAAATTGAGTGTATTTTTAAGAAATCGGTAGAATAATTCGTTAATTTATACCTTATTTCCCGGAAACGACTAATTTCGTTTATTATCGTATTTTTTGGGAGTTAACCTTTTAAAAATATAAAAAGAGCTCTTTTGGGAAGCTCTTTTTATTTAGGTATTAGTAAACGTTAAGGTGTAAAAAGATTGTGTTTGTTGTATTACGATGCAAAGTAAACACTTATTTCAACACTTAACAAATTAAAAAATATGTTTTACAACCTATTTTTTGCGATTTTTAATGAATTTTGTCTTAAAAAATCGGATTTCTGTTTAATAATCGGTTTTTAATCATTTTTTGAGAAAACAGAAGAAGATAAATAGCATCACTATCTTATATTTTTGTCTTTTTGTCAGCATTTAAAAGAGCTGGAAAATGAAATATGTTTCTTTGCGAACTTCTGTTTTTTGAAATACCTTTGCACAATCTAAATATTTAGCAAAATATGACAACAAAGATAACTGTTTTTATATTCCTGTGCTTTACAACAGCTGCAGCAGCTCAAAATTTTCAATTGCATTATGATGCTGGGAAAGGTCGAAATTATGTTACTACTACTTTTGAAATGTTTGAGCCGGACAAGTGGGGAAATACATTTATTTTTGTAGATTTCGACTACAATATGGAAAAACAAAAGCATCCGGCACTGGCATACACTGAGATAGCCCGTTGCTTTAAACTTGGGCAAAGTCCCTTCAGTGCTCAGCTCGAATACAACGGAGGTTTGTTTGCTATCCCCGGTGAAGGAGGATATTCGGTTCTGGCCATAAATAATGCATATTTAGGTGGACTGGATTATGGCTGGCACAGTGCCGACTTCACTAAATTTTTCAATTTCAAAGCATTATTTAAGCACATTTCAGGTAAAAACACGACATCATTCCAACTAACAGGTGTGTGGAGTCTTGATTTTTTCGACAAAAAAGTATCGTTGAATGGTTTTGCTGATTTTTGGCGTGAGGATAACATCAATTATTCCAAACCAAACGGTGAAAGTCTGGCTTCACCATCTGAAACCCGATTTGTTTTTCTGTCCGAACCACAAATCTGGTATAACATCTCACCGCACCTTTCAGCCGGTTCGGAAGTTGAAATAGCAACCAATTTCGGTTCAATAGAAGGATTAGTCATATCTCCCACTGTTGGAGTGAAATGGACATTTTGAAAAAAACGGCTTCGATACATGGATAAATATCCCTACATCTTATTCGGGTATTTTTTTTAGAAAAAGTAGTATCTTTGTTTCCAATAGATTTCATTCTTAAATAGTGAAAAAAATGCGTAGTTTACTTTTTATGGGTTTACTGGTACTCCTTTCTGCTTGTACAAAAACGACTAAAACCAGTCATTCAGAAACACCGGAAAATGCTTCTCAGGTCTTAGTTCCTGCCTTTTCAGCCGATTCTGCTTACCTTTATATTCAAAAACAAGTTGATTTTGGACCGCGGGTGCCCAATACATCTCAACACGTGGCCTGCGGAAATTACCTGGAGCAAAAACTCAGAGATTTTGGTGCAGGAGTCACCATTCAGAAGGCCGATCTGAAGGCATTTGACGGAACTATATTAAAAGCAAAAAACATCATCGGATCATTCAATCCGGAAGCTAAAACACGCATTCTGCTGTTTGCTCACTGGGATACACGCCCCTGGGCCGACCACGATGCCGACAGCAAAAATCATAAAACCCCTGTGATTGGTGCCAATGACGGTGCAAGCGGTGTGGGAGTTCTTCTTGAAATGGCACGCATATTCGGGAAAGAAAAACCGGCAGTTGGTGTGGATATTATTTTCTTTGATGCGGAAGACTACGGAGCTCCGGAAGAGTTGAGCAGTCAGGAAAATGCCAATTCATGGTGCCTTGGAAGCCAGTATTGGGCTGCAAACAAACACATTCCGGGCTATCGGGCCAAATACGGTATTTTGCTGGACATGGTGGGAGCAACCGGCGCCAGGTTTTTTCGCGAACAAATATCGGACTATTACGCCGGCTATGTAGTGGACAAAGTATGGAATCAGGCTGCTGCACTTGGTTATAATCACTATTTTGTCAATAAACCCGGCGGAAACATTACCGACGACCATCTTTACATCAATCAAAAAGCAGGAATTCCGTCCATTGATATCATACATTACGATCCGAATACAGATACCGGCTTCGGACATTACTGGCACACGGTGAACGATACGATGGAAAATATTGATAAAAACACCCTGAACGTTGTGGGCAATACCTTACTTCACGTAATTTACAACGAAACACTTTGAAACCAGTATGGAATTACTCTACAAAAAGATAGCTGTAAAAGTTGGAAGTAATGTACTTACACGTTCTGATGGTACTCTCGACGTGACTCGCATGTCGGCCATTACCGACCAGATAGCACAACTACACAAACTGGGTGTAAAAGTGATTCTTATTTCATCCGGAGCTGTTGCTTCCGGCAGAAGTGTACTTAAGTCTTCCCGAAAATTGGATGTTGTGGAGCAGCGACAATTATTTTCAACCGTTGGCCAGGCAAAATTGATTAATCATTATTGGGAACTTTTTCGCGAGCACAACATTGTTGTAGGTCAGGTACTTACTACCAAAACTAACTTTGAAGGACGCAACCAGTATCTCAACCAACGAAACTGCATCCGGTTGATGCTCGACAACGGGGTAATACCCATTGTAAATGAAAATGACGCCGTTTCAGTTTCTGAACTGATGTTTACCGACAACGATGAACTTTCGGGGATGATAGCCTCCATGATGGGAATGCAGGCGCTGGTAATTCTCAGCGATATAGACGGCATATACAACGGATCTCCCGCCAACAAAGACTCGGAAGTAATCCGCGAAATAAAAAAAGAGGAGGATTTGTCGGACTTTATCCAACTTAAAAAATCCACCTTCGGGCGGGGAGGTATGCAGACCAAAGTTTCCATAGCCCGAAAAATAGCCGATGAAGGTATTGAAGTTTATATTGCCAATGGCAAAAAAGACAATATCCTGATTGACCTGCTGAACATTAAGGGAAACACGGTTTCCACCCATTTTATTGCTGAAAAAGCCGGAGTTTCCAGTGTGAAAAAATGGATAGCTCACAGCGATGGCTTTGCCAAAGGCGAAGTAATTATCAACGAAAATGCAGCAAAAGCACTGACCGGTGAAAACGCCGTAAGCCTTTTACCCGTTGGAATTGTAGGGATTTCCGGTGGTTTCGAAAAAGACGACATCGTAAAAATAAGCGATGAAACCGGAAATTGTATCGGCGTAGGCAAGGCGCAATACAGCAGCGAAAAAGCGGCTCAGTTAATGGGCAAGAAAAACCAGAAGCCGATTATTCACTACGATTATTTGCATTTGGAATGAATTACTACAACCCCAATTCCAGCTTAAATTTCTTCAAATCAATTCCGGGGAATTGCAGTCCTTTCATTTTTTCTTTTATGTAATTTTCCACTTCCCGTTTCAGTACGTCATCGATTTGATTGGAAATATACACTCTCCTGAATGCTCCTGCGCCTATAATCTGACTGCGGCCGTCCCAGTTGATCCTGGTGATGGAAAACAGGAAATAATTATCGGCTGTGATATGACTTTCGATGAAATCATCCACAAACTGACCCGATAAATCAATTCCAAGTCTGGCAATTAAGCTTTTCTCAATACCGTAGTCGGATAATAAATTGTCGGCCAACTGAATAAATTTTTCTTTTGCAGCCGCCTGATGCATTTTTTCTGTTGGATTCGTGAGGTATGCTCCTACGGAAACTGTCACTAAAATCACGAAAAATAAACATCCTTTTCTTCGTCTTTTTGCCATTTGAATATGTGTTTTTACAATTTTCTTCTTCTGAATTCTGACACGGTAATCGCTGTTGCAATACCTACATTCAGGGATTCGGAAGCAACATTTTCAAGCGAAAAACCGGGAATTGAAATTTTACGGGTAACAAATTTTTCCACTTCAGGCGAAATTCCGTTTCCTTCATTTCCCATTACTATTATTCCGTTTTGGGTTAAATTTTCATTGTAAATATTTTCTCCATTCATAAACGTGCCGTAAACCGTAGTCTTTCCCTGCAGTTCTTTCAGAAATTCAGGTAAATCTGTATAACACACACGTACACGGGCTATTGCTCCCATTGTAGCCTGCACGGTTTTGGGACTGAAAACATCGGCACAGTGTAACGAACAAAAAATATCTTTAATGCCAAACCAGTCTGCCAAACGGATGATTGTTCCCAAATTTCCAGGATCCTGAATATCGTCGAGCGCAAGATTCAGATTTTTTGAAATTTCATCCATATCAATTTCAAAATCCGGCTTTTCGAAAACAGCCAAAACGCCCTGAGGCGATTTTTGAAAAGTAATGCTTTTATACTCTTTTTGTGAAATCAACTCGATTTCATCGGTATATTTTTCAAAATACGCACGTAAATCATCATCGGTAACAGCCAGAAAACGACATTTTAAAAAAGGAAATAAATCGGATGTAATTTTAAAACCTTCAGCAACAAACACACCCTCTTCGTCTCTGTTTTTTTTCAACCCCAGTGATTTTATCCATTTAATTTTTATTTTAGAAAGCATATAAGCGTTATTTTTTGACTAATTTCTGGATTCCGACTATTTTTTACACTACAAAACTAACAAAGAAAACGAGAATAAAACGTATATTTGCAAAGATTTTACAAAATTCTGTTTTCTCCGGATATGAAAAACCTGAGCTATTCATTTATATTACTTGTCGTATTATTTGCTTCAGCCTGTAATACAACCAAGTATGTTCCCGAAAATGAATATCTACTGAACAAAGTCAGCATTGCGTCTGATAATAAATCAATTACAAAAGAAGAGACAAAGACCTACATCCGTCAGTTGCCCAATGCAGCAGTATTCGGTTTATTCAAATTGCAGTTGGGGCTTTATAATCTATCCGGATCGGATTCTACCAAATGGTGGAACCGCTTTTGGAAGCGGGTTGGTGATGAACCGGTAATTTATAACCCGCAACTGACGTCGGTCACAGAAAATCAAATCAGCCAACTTTTTCGCAATCGCGGATATATGAATGCTGAAGTTAATAGCGATATTTCTCATCCGAAAGAAAAAATAGCTGAAGTAACCTACAATATAAAATCGAACATTCCATACAGAATTCGGAGCTATTCTGTCAACATCAATTATCCGGAATTACTTCAAATAGCTTTGGACACTGCCCGTAGTCTGATAAAGCATGGGAATCTGTTTGACAGCGACGTGCTGGATGATGAACGCGACCGGATTACATCGCGATTTCGCAATCTGGGTTATTATAATTTTTCCAAAGATTATTTACAATATTTTGCTGACAGCACGCTGAATACTAATGAAGCCGATTTGGTACTCGAAGTGAGGAATGAGTCCGAACTTACTGATTCAATTGATTTAGTAAAAGTTTTTCAGAAATACACTATTAGAAAAGTGCATTTTTACAGCGAAACTGAAAAAACGCTTGAAAATCTGAATTCAGAGATTTCGCTCGATTCCCTTGAAATAGAAAATTATAAGTTTACCTACGAGAATATACGCAATATTCGCCCTTCGGTATTGATTCAAAGCACTCATATAGTACCTGAAGACTTCTACAGCGACAGAGCTGTTGAGCGTTCGTACAGTTCGCTGAATTCGCTGAGTGCTATCAAATACATGGACATTAGTTTCAGAGAATCGGGTACTGATAAACTGGATGCCTTTATAATTCTCACGCCCAACAAGCTTCAATCCATTTCAGCTGACGTAGAAGGCACATATTCAGCAGGATACTGGGGATTGGGAGGTAATATCAATTACGGACACCGAAACATTTTTAAAGGTTCGGAAACCCTTTCGCTCCGGGGAAGAGCTGCTTACGAATATCAAGGCAGAGATCAAAACGCCTACGAGCTTGGAGGTGATGTTGGTTTGAAATTTCCTACTTTTCTACTTCCGTTCGCCACGCGGGATATGAAACGAAATATCCGGGCAACAACCGAAATAAACGGTTCGTACAGCTACCGCAACAGACCGAAAGAATATACAGGCATTGTGACAGGAGTAGGTTTTAAATACAACTGGAGTGAGCGATTTGAAGTAAAACACAATTTTGACGTTCTAAATGTCAGTTACGTTTACTATCCGTTCATTTCGCCGGAATATCGAGCATATTTGAGCACAAGCCCTTATTTCGTCTATAATTTTCAGAATCACCTTATCATGCGGACAGGTTACAGCGGTTCTTACAGTAATTTCAGGCCTTTGCAGCCGCTTCGGAATTACAGCACACTGAACTACGGAATAGAAACCGCCGGTAACTTGCTTTACGGCATCAACAACCTTTTTAACTCAACGAAAGACGATGAAGGCACCTTCAAAATCTTCGGAATCAGATACGCTCAATATGTCAAAACTGATTTCAACTTGACACGCTATCAGATATTTGATAAAAATAATCGAATTGTTTATCACGCAGGAGTTGGCGTAGCGCTCCCATATGGGAATAATAACCTTATTCCTTTCGAAAAAAGATACTTCTCGGGCGGTGCTAACAGCGTACGCGGCTGGACTGCATATCAGCTCGGACCTGGAACTTTCAGAAGCAAGGGTGGCTATATCGATTACAATACACAAATGGGCGACATAAGAATTGATCTGAACATGGAATATCGGACCAAACTGTTCTGGAAACTCGATGGTGCGCTTTTTCTGGATGCCGGCAATGTGTGGACTATCAGAGAATATGATTCTCAACCCGGCGGCGTATTTCGTTTCTCAGATTTCATCGGACAATTGGGCGTAGCTTACGGGGGCGGAATCAGAGCCGATTTTTCGTTTTTTGTCTTACGGCTGGATTTAGGGTTGAAACTTCACAATCCTGCATTGAGCAGAACCGAAAGTTGGAGAACAAAAATTACAAAAGATGATTACGCATTTAATCTGGCAATAGGATATCCGTTTTAGAAGCCGTCTGAACTTTGATTTATATCATCGGAATGTATAAATCCAAAGAATTCAAAAAGGTTATTCAAAAAATAAATTGTTGATTAAAAGAATAATATTAATTTTCAAAAACATATAAGTTGATATTTTCGTTTACAATATTTTTTAAAAAAAATCACAATCACTCTAAAATCATTGTTCAGACTGTGTAATATGAGAATAGTAATTCAAAGGGTTTCAAAAGCTTCTGTTTCAATTTCCGGACGTATAATATCGGAAATAGAAACAGGCTTGTTGGTTTTTTTAGGCATTGAAAATGTCGATAATGATTCGGATATTGAATATTTAGCTCAAAAACTGGTAAATTTGCGCATATTTAACGATGAAAACGGTGTGATGAACCTTTCGGTAATGGATGTGAATGGCGAAATTCTGGTAGTTAGTCAGTTCACTCTTCATGCACGTACCCGCAAAGGGAATCGGCCATCGTATATTGATGCAGCAAAACCGGATATTTCAATTCCCATATATGAAAAATTTTGCAAAGCATTGGAAGTATTACAAAAAAAACCGGTGAAAACGGGCGAATTTGGTGCCAATATGCAGGTAGCTCTGATAAACGACGGACCGGTAACAATTTGGATAGACAGTAAACAGTCGATTTGATCTGTTCAGATTTTATCCCTTTGTTGAATAATCATTAAAATGAATGTATTAATCTGATTTGAAATCTATTTAAAAAATCCGTATTTAGAAATGGAAAATGACAATAAAAAATTGCCTGAAAATCAATTTTGGGGAATAAAACATTTGCCTAACTCTATCACTTGCCTGAATTTATTTTCAGGTTGTGCGGGTGTATGGCTTGCTTTCAACGGTAACTATGTGGGAGCAACCATTGCTATTTTGCTTTCTGCGTTGTTTGATTTTCTGGATGGATTTGTGGCCCGAATGGTCAACGCATATTCTGCAATCGGAAAAGAGCTGGATTCACTGGCAGATGTTGTGAGTTTTGGTTTGGTGCCCGGGGCTATGATATTCTCTATGCTTTCAGCCAATTATTTACACCATTACACATTTTTAGCGTTTCTCATTCCGGTTTTTTCAGCCCTGAGGTTGGCAAAATTTAATATTGACGAACGTCAAAGCTCCTCCTTCATCGGACTGCCCACTCCGGCAAATGCTATTTTTTGGGGTGGAATGGCCGTATCGTTTTCATCTTGGTTTGAAGCGCATCACATGGTATTAATTATCCTGACCTTGATTTTTTCTTATTTGTTAGTTTCTGAAATCCCGATGTTTTCGCTTAAATTTAAGAACGTTTCATGGAAAAACAACAAACTTCAATTTATTTTTCTGGGCGTATGTGTGTTGTTGATAATATTCTTACGCATGGATGCCATAGCACCAATTATTGTGTGGTATATTATACTATCTGTAGTGTCCAAAACATCTGATCTGTGAATTTATAAATTTTCTTCCAATTTAGAACACATGAGTAACGAAAATAAGCAACGTTATCAAACTGAACATCTCTGTTTAGTTTAGATGCAATATTTTCCGTGAGGTATCGGGTAAATTCAAAAAATGCTACTCAATTTCGCATCCGCGCTAATAAAGAATTGAAAGAGATTTCAGTAAAATTGGTAGAAGATTTGATAAACATAATTAATTAACATTAATCTCCCCTTCAGGGGGGCTTGGAGCATCTATGCAAGAAGAACCATTCGACATACGAAACAATCAGAACGCAGAAAAAGAATTTGAAAATTCGCTGCGACCGCTCACTTTCACTGATTTCAGAGGTCAGGAAAAGATTGTTGAAAATTTGAAAATATTCGTTGCGGCTGCCCGAATGCGTTCCGAATCACTTGATCATGTGCTGCTACACGGACCTCCTGGATTGGGCAAAACGACACTTTCCAATATCATTGCCAACGAATTGAGCGTTGGTTTCAAAATCACTTCAGGTCCCGTATTGGACAAACCGGGCGATTTGGCTGGTTTGCTTACAAGTCTGGAAACAAATGACGTCCTTTTCATCGATGAAATTCACCGCCTGAGCCCTATTGTGGAAGAATACCTCTATTCTGCCATGGAGGACTATCGGATTGATATTATGATAGATAAAGGTCCGAGTGCCCGTTCCATTCAGCTGGAGCTTAATCCTTTTACACTAATCGGAGCCACTACCCGGAGCGGCCTGCTTACATCTCCATTGCGGGCAAGATTTGGTATCAATTGCCATTTTGAATACTACGATGCTAAAATTCTGAAAGGAATTATCGAGCGTTCGGCCAGACTTCTGAATGTGCCGATAGAACATAAAGCCGCTGAAGAAATTGCAGGCAGAAGCAGGGGAACACCGCGTATTTCCAACGCGTTGCTTCGAAGGGTAAGAGATTTTGCACAAGTAAAAGGTAACGGCAAAATAGACCTTGAGATAGCCGAATATGCTCTCGAAGCACTTAATATTGACAAATATGGGCTGGATGAAGTTGATAATAAAATTCTGACTACAATAATAGATAAATTTCAGGGCGGTCCGGTGGGTTTGACTACAATTGCTACTGCATTGAGCGAAGATCCCGGCACGCTTGAAGAAGTATACGAGCCATTTCTGATTAAAGAGGGTTTTCTGAAACGCACACCACGAGGACGTGAAGTGACAGAACTGGCTTACAGGCATTTGGGAAAAGTGAAATACAACGGTGAAATGGGGAGTTTATTCTGATTATGGCTAAAGAAATGAAATCGCTGGCGAAGGATACCGCCATTTACGGAGTGAGCAGCATTGTAGGGAAATTTCTCAACTGGCTGCTTGTGCCGCTCTACACATACAAACTCGCCAATCCGGCAGAATACGGAATTGTAACCAATTTGTTTGCCTGGACAGCCCTTTTGCTGGTCATCCTCACTTACGGAATGGAGACCGGATTTTTCCGTTTTGCCAATAAAGATCCGGAAAATTCGCGAAAAATTTACGGAAATACGATGATTTCGGTAGGTTTTACCTCTTTGCTGTTTGTGCTGTTCATTGTGTTGTTTCACCAGCCCATTGCTGGTTTTTTGGGCTACACCCATCAGTCAGAATTTATTCTCATGTTGGGAATCATTGTGGCTATGGATGCCTTTGCGTCCATTCCTTTTGCTTTTCTGCGGTTTCAAAAACGTCCGATTGTCTTTGCCGGGCTAAAACTGCTCTACATCGGGCTGAACATTGTGCTCAATCTGTTTTTCCTGATTACATGCCCCTGGTTGATGAAAGTGGCTCCGGATCTTATATCGTGGTTTTATAATCCGGCTTACGGTGTAGGTTACATTTTTATTTCTAATCTTATTGCCACCGCCTTACAGACTTTGGTGCTTTCAAAGTATATTTTTCAGGGAAAATTTGAGCCGGATAAGAAGCTTTTGAAGCAAATTCTGAACTATTCTTACCCGCTGCTTTTTCTGGGTATTGCAGGCATTGCCAACCAAAATCTGGATAAAATTTTATTTCCGTTTTTAAGAGATGACGCGTTGAGTCAGTTGGGTATTTATGGCGCAGTAGGAAAAATGGCAATGGTGATCATGATGTTTACGCAAGCATTCCGGTACGCTTATGAGCCTTATGTTTTTGCCAAAAATAAGGATTCGGACAGTAAAACTGCTTATTCAATGGCAATGAAATATTACGTCATTTTTGCTTTGCTTATTTTTCTGTCGGTAGTACTGTATCTTGACGTGATTAAGTATTTCATAGCTCCCAAATACTGGATTGGTCTTGGAATTTTACCCGTAATACTGTTTGCATACATTTTTCAGGGAATATTTTTCAACCTTTCAATCTGGTATAAATTGACCGATAAAAATCACTACGGAGCCTGGTTTTCGGCCATCGGCACGGCTGTGATTCTTCTTGGAAATATACTTTTTGTTCCGAAGTACAGCTATTGGGCATCAGTATGGTCGTCGTTTGCCGGTTTTTTTGTTATCATGGTTCTATCTTTCTTTTTCGGACAGAAATATATGCCGGTAAATTACAATCTGAAAAAACTAGGATTATATGCACTTTTGGCTGTAGGTCTTTTTGTAATTAGTTTATTTGTAAAAACATCCTGCGTGGTTCTAAATTTAGCGGTGAAAACGGCGTTTTTAGTGATTTTCGTGTTAGTAGTGATTAAATATGATTTGCCTTTGAAGGAAATACCTTATTTAAATCGTTTTGTAAGGAAGTAAATCTATTTTCGGCCAAAATCTGCGGGAATTTCACCCCATTTATCGGTGTCCCATTTTAGAACAGGATTGGAGAATGTGTTTTCCTGAAGCCACTTTTCGGCACGCTGAATAAGGTTGAAAATTGACCTGTTTTTTTCAGTTGGCTCCAATCGGGTACGTGTTTTTCGGTTTTTCACCCATTTAATAGCCGTCTGACTGTCGGAATAAATAGTCAATTTCGGATTATTTTTATAAAACAAAGCAATGGCATGCACTATAGCCAGAAATTCACCCACATTGTTGGTGCCCTGCTCCAGTGGTCCGAGATGAAAAATCTGG